>JANWZT010000015.1 GCA_025054515.1 Candidatus Caldarchaeum sp. | reverse complement strand
CCGAGCTCGCCAAACTCTTGTCCTCCTTACAGTACAAAGGGGAGATACCCAAGCCCGCGATTGAAACACCTGAGCCGATGTGGACGGGCAAACAGGTCTTCAGCCTATTGTTGCCGAAAAACTTCAGTCACGTAACAAAATCTTCCTTCAACAACCTTGAGGTTGTTGTCCAAAACGGTGAATTGGTGACGGGAGTCATCGACAAAGGTTCAGTTGGTGTGGAGAAAGCCAATAGCATCCTCCACAGGCTTGCGAAGGACTACGGTCCTGAATCTGCTCGCGAATTTCTCGACAACGTCGTCCGTCTCGCCAACACGTTTATCGAGATGAAAGGCTTCTCCTTCGCGATCGACGATCTAGAGGTTCCAGAGGAAATTTATGCAGGCATACAGCAGATTTTCAAGAAATCTGAATCAACGTTTGTAAAGGTCCGAGAAGAATACGAGGCGGGAGAGAAAGAGATTCCGCCGGGGATGACCGAACAGCAGGCCTTCGAGGCCGATGTGTTGAAGATATTGAACGAAGCGAGGGATTCCGCGGGTAGGCTGATACGTTCGAAGATTTCGCAGAAAAGCTCTGCCTTCATTATGGCGAAAACTGGCGCTCGAGGGACGATGCTCAACCTCGACCAGATGATAGCGGTCGTTGGACAGCAGTCCGTCAGAAGAGAAAGAGTACACAGAGGATTCCGGAACAGGGTTCTCACCTTCTTCAAACCCGGCGACATGTCGCCGAGAGCCCGGGGATTCGTCTACAATTCATTTGTATCGGGCCTCGACCCGATAGAGTTTTTCTTCCACGCTGTCGGTGGCAGAGACGGGCTCGTCGACACGGCTGTGCGAACCCAGCAAAGCGGTTACATGCAGAGACGGCTCATCAACGCCCTCGAATCCCTGTACATCGACTATGATGGAACAGTTCGGACGGCTGATGAAGGAAGGATAATACAGTTTGCCTACGGAGAGGACGGCGTCGATCCCGCGAAATCGGACCACGGCAAAGCCGTAACCATATCCAACATCGTCAACTCTGTCTTGGCATCCACTCCCAAAGACGAGCCGGCCACAGAAGAATACATCCACAACAAACTCAACGAAGCAGTCGACCGCATTCCAAAGAAAATACTCGAAGAACTTCGGGATGAACTGCTCAAGAAACGACCTCCGTACTCCGCCGTCGACCGCATCATCGCCGAAACACTTGAGAAATACGTCAATTCTCTCGCCGAGCCCGGCGACGCCGTCGGGGTTGTCACGGCTCAGTCGATTGGAGAACCGGGAACACAACTGACTCTCAGAACTTTCCACTTCGCCGGCGTCGGCGAACAGAGCATCCTCAAAGGCCTACCGAGGCTGATAGAGATAGTTGACGCACGCCGCACCCCTTCCACCCCGATAATGTACATCCCCCTCACACCCGAATACGCGACAAACTTGGCGAAAGCTCGCCGGCTCGCCAAACAGATTCAGTATACAACTCTCGGAGACCTCATCGCCGGCGTAGTGGTCAACTACAAGAAAGGCACCGTCGAATTCAAGATAGACCCCAAGGCATTGGAGGAACACGGCGTAAGCAGGAAAGACATCGAAAAAGCGTTGAAAACAGTTGACGCCGAATACAACGCTGAAGAACAGGTCGTATCCGTCAAGCTCGATGAAGAAGCGTTGACGGACATAGCCCGAACCCGTGAAAGAATCGGTCTCCTAAAGGTCAAAGGCATCAGACGCATCAAAAAAGCCACCGTTTTCAAGGAGAAGGATGAGTATGTCATCAGAACGGAAGGTTCCAACCTCAAAGAGGTTATGGAGGTTCCCGGCGTCGACTGGAGAAGAATTAGAACCAACGACATTTACGAAATCGCGGAAGTTTTCGGAATCGAGGCAGCCCGCAACGCCATAGTTGAAGAGTCGAGGGATGTGCTGGAGGACCAAGGCCTTGACGTGGACATCCGTCATCTTCTGCTTCTGGCGGACATGATGACTGTCAGCGGAAGCGTTCGTCAGATCGGTAGACACGGTGTTGTGAAGCTGAAAAGTAGCGTCCTTGCGAGGGCTGCTTACGAAATCAGCGTCCAGACACTTCTCGAGGCTGCGGCCAGAGGTGAAGTCGACAACCTCAAAGGAAACGTCGAAAGAATTCTTATTGGGCGGGAAATCCCCGTCGGCACGGGCATGGTGACCCTTTTGATGAGTCATGAAAAAGGTGGTTGAACGTGGATTTGAAACAATCTCTTCAAGTTGTTAGCAGAACGGGCTCCTACGTGGTGGGGTTCAAAGAATCGCTTCGAAAAATCGAGGAGAAGAAGGCCGTGGCCGTCGTCGCATCCACGAAAACCGACCCGACCCTTCTCACCAAGATACGCATCTTCGCAAAGGCCATGGAAATACCCGTGCTCCTCACCAACCTTTCACCAGCCGAACTCGGCCTTTCACTCCGCAAACCATTTCCGACATCGTTCATCGCCGTAATAGACCCGGGAAGCTCAGACATCGTCGACCAAGCACGGAGTGAAACCTCTTGGGAGAAGGAGTAAAGCTCACCGAAAAGGAGATCAAATACATTCAGATGTTCGAAGCTTTGACCGGAGCGGCCGTAGTCGACTGCGTCGAAGACGACGACCTTTTGACGTTCGTGGTCCGCCAGGGGGATTTGCGAAAGGCTTTGGTGGGACGTGGCGCCAAAATAAAAGAGCTTGTGAGATTTTTCCGCAAAAGAATTAAAGTCGTGGAATACACCACGGATGCGGCTACTTTCATCAAGAACCTTCTTCATCCAGCGGAAGTCATAGAACCTGTCAGACTGACCGAAAAGCCTGACGGAAAGAAAATAGCCGTGGTAACGGTTAACCCCCGTGACAAAGGCGTGGCCATCGGGAAGGATGGAAAAAACATCAACCTGGCACGGCTGTTGGCGAAAAGGCATTTTAACATCGAACATGTAGCTGTCCAGTAATATAGAATTAAATAAGGCGTGTCCGTTGTTTTCGGCAGGTTGTCGGAGCATCTGAAAGTCTTCGGGCAGTGGAGCGTTGAAGGCATCGAAATCTTAGACGAAGGATTGAAAAAATATATCTCTCTGACGCCTTCGGTCGTCCCACATTCGAGCGGCAGACACGAGCACAGGCGTTTCGCCAAGTCGCAGGTGAACATCATCGAAAGACTGGCCAACATGCTCATGAGGCCCGGCAAAAACGGAGGTAAGAAGACAAAGGCCCTTTCCGCGGTGAAAAACGCGCTAGCGATAATCCATTTAAAGACGGGCAGAAATCCAGTAGAGGTTTTTGTACGGGCTGTTGAGAATGCGGCCCCCCTCGAAGACGTGACCCGCCTCAGCTACGGCGGCATAGTCTATTTCAAGGCCGTCGACATCAGCCCTCAGCGGAGGGTTGACCTCGCACTCCGGAACATCGCCCAAGCCGCCATGGAAAACTCGTTCAAAACCAGAAAAACCATCGATGAATGCCTTGCTGACGAAATTCTGCTGGCGGCCGAAAAGGACAGCAAAAGCTTCGCAGTCAAGAAGAAAATAGAGCTGGAAAGAGTGGCTTTAGCATCGCGTTAGCCCAAACATCTCCTCAGCTCCGCAGCTTGGAGCAGCTCATCGCGGGCTGCACGTTCGTCGTCCGTAATGAAGGATATGAGAAAGTTGTTCACTATGTTGCTGTGTTTTCGGTCGGATAGGGTGCGAGGGCCGGGTTTTATGTTGAGCATGTTCTCTAGGGTTTCGAGATCTTCGACGTAGTAGGGTAAGGCGTCTGTCAAAGGTTTCAGCTCTGGTTTGGAGTCGGCTTCTCCGCCGAGTAGAAGGTTGATGTTTTCGAAGCAGACGAGCGGTGCGACTTTTTTGAGGTCCTCCAAAAACGTAACGTAAGCATCTGTCAACAAGTCATATTCTTCTTCGGACAGGCTCTGGAGAAATCGGAGGCCTATCAATTCCGGCGGCAAGCCCAAGCTGTAGAGGCTACACGCATAGGGAATTGCTCTGGGAAGCTCCACATTCCCTATCCGACGGGAGTAGGCGAAAGCACCGATGTGCAGCTTCCGCATCCTCCTCGCCGGCACCAACGCCGAGACCCGTGCTATCGAGGGAGCGGCGGTTTCGGCGAAAACCCTGTATGCCGCTGATGCTTTATGGACAACTTTGGCGAGAATGTCCTCGTTCTCGGTTGGCTTGAGAGATTCTTCCATAGGCAGTTTATGGTTGAGCATCTCGATGGCCTCGACGACTTTCTCATGTGGATAGTCGTAGCGGAACGCCGACTGGACCGTGGCGGTCGATACCGCGCCGTATTCTTTTAAGAATTTTTCTACGTCAAATGGGTTTAGTCCTCCTCGGAACGGCAGCGTTCCAACCCCTATGATCGGATGTATACCTATACCCGTGGTTTGCCTCAGCCGCGAAACCTTTTCGAGGGCGATTTTCGCCATCAGCGTCGCCGCGACGAGGCCGTTGTTGAGAGCAGGGTCGGACCGTGCGATGAATACACGCATGTAGCGGGGAGAGATCAACTCGATGAACCTTCCGACGATTGTTTCGATACCGAGTATGCTTTCCAAGTCTTCGAAAAGCGGAATGACCTCGATTTTCTCTGGGTAGATTTTTCCGATTACGTCGCGAAGCCTCACGTCGGGGTAGTCGATGAAAACATCTTCGAGCTGGACCACGGCTCTTCGGTAGGTGTTGTAAACTTGCACCATCTGGTGAACTGACTTGGTAAAAGGGAGAATGACTTCGAAGACGGGGGGTACGATATCTCGGCGGTAGAAGGCTTGGCAGACGTCGTAGTGCTTGGGGATGCTCTGCAGTGTTTCGAAGAAGACTTTCCGGTCGCCTGTTTCGACATATGGGTTAGGGATACGGTAGGTCAAAAAATAGTCGCGGCCTATGAGTTTTTCTTGGAAGAAATCGCCGTGTTTGGTGAGCAGCTTGCGGACGACGTTGAGGTCTACGTCTTTTCCTTCAGCGTCCCACATAGCTTCCATGCATCCTAGACGGGCCCAGCTTTGGAAAACTTCCTCAACCTCGTCATCGCCGGAAATCATGGGCTTGTCCAGCCACGGAGGTCTCGAAACGTTGTCGGGATGCTGCGAGCTCATCGTTTTTGGAATAATCTCCTCTCGCTCAACCATCTTTATTCACGTGAATAGGGGACGCCAAGGGCGGCTGGGACGCCGACTCTTTTCCTCACAGATTCGAGCGAAAGCATGGTTAGGGTGACGATGGTGACGGCGTAGGGGAGCATCAGGAGGAAGTAGGGGAGCTGGGCAGCGATTCCGAGAACCTGTAGGCGAAACTGCAGCGCCTCCACACCGCCGAAAAGATAGGCGCCGAGGACCGCCCTCAGCGGATTCCATGTCGCGAGAATGACCAGCGCCAACGAAATGAAACCACGGCCTTGAGTCATTCCTTCAACCCAGAAGGGCTGGTAGCCGATGAACAAGTACGCGCCGGCCAAGCATCCAAGCATCCCGCAAACAGCCATCGAAACATATCTCATCAGGTATACGTTGACTCCCAGCGTGTCGGCCATCGACGGGTTTTCGCCGCATGACCGTAGGTTTAGCCCGAACCTTGTCCGGAAAAGCAAAAACCACATCACGAAGCTGAGAAGAAGCGACAGGTAAACGAGGAAGTTGTGGTTGAAGAACATGGGCCCGATTACGGGGATGTCTTTCAGGCCTGCGATGGGGATCAGCGGAAGCTTAGGCGCTTCCTGGGAGGCGAGGACAGCTCTTGTGGCCTCTGGGTTCAACGCGAGGATTATGCGGCCTCTTATTTCCGATGACGCCATCAAGCCGCTGAGGCCGAGGCCGAGGATTGTGATGGCGAGTCCGACGACGACTTGGTTGAGTTTGAGGCTGACGGTGAAAAATGCATGAAGAAGGCCCATCAACAACCCCACGAGCAAAACGGTTAGCAGGGCCGCTCCGTGGCCGAGAGCGTTGGTGAAGATGTAGGACACGGCTGCGCCCATAATCATCATCCCCTCCATCCCAAGGTTCAGAACTCCCGCCCGCTCAGCGTAGGTCTCGCCAAGAGACGCGAGGAGAAAAACCGTGCCGGCGGCGACCGCCCCCGCCAAAACCGATTCAACGAACCCGATGCCTATCATCGCACCACCCTTATCTTGTAACGTTTGAAAAACTCTCCGACGATGATCATGAGAAATATCGTTGACTGGAAGATTTGCACCGCGGCAAAAGGTAGGTTGAGCGTTGCTTGAATAACGTCACCGGCCACGAGAAGGCCGCCGAAAAATATGGCTGCGGGAACAGCGAGCCATGGGTTGAGGAAGGCGAGAAACGCGATGATTATCGCCGTGTATCCGTAGCCGGCTGGAGCTCCTGGCCTCAGCCTTCCAAGCATCCCGCTCACTATTACCAATCCTCCGATGCCCGCCAGCCCACCCGCGACCATGCTACCCGTGAGAAGCGTCCGGCCTATCTTCACGCCCGCGTAGCGGGCGGCTTCGAAGTTTTGGCCGAGAACCCGCATTTCGAAGCCTATCGATGTTTTCTGCAGAAGACCGAAGATTAGTGCGGCCGCTGTTATCGCCGCCGGCAGGCCTATGAAGTTTGCGTGTCCGAGGAAGGTTTCCATTCTTGCGTATGGTGGGAAAATTATGGATAGTGGGAACCCGAATCCCCGGGGGTCTCTCCATGGTCCTGTGATGAGGAAGTTGACGAAGTGCATGGCGATGTAGTTGAGCATGAGCGTTGGAAGGATTTCGTTGACTCCAAATTTTACTTTGAGGAAAGCGGGCAACGTGCAGTATAGGCCTCCCGCCAAAAACCCCGCCGCAACCATCGCGGGGAAGACGAGGAAATCAGGAATGTAGCCGTAGTAGGCGTGTAGAAGGACGACGCCGGTGGCCGCCGTCATCCCCATGTACATCTGGCCTTCAGCCCCGATGTTCCAGAAGTTCATCTTGAAGGCGAGGCATAGGCCGAGGGCGGCGAAACCGATGGGGAGACCGCGTAGAATGGCCTGCATCAACGATGACTGACTGGTGAAGACGCTGACCACCCGCGAAAATGTTTCCACGGCGCTCACTCCCAGAAGCTCAAAAATTATGCTGGCGAAAAATAGGCCCGCCAGTAGGAAAAACCCGCTGACGGCGGCGGAAAATTTACGAGAAACTTCCCCCCTTCGTTCCAGCTTAAGCGACAACATCCTATTTCACGCCTTCGCTTCCATCTTCTTCACACCCGTCATCATCAACCCGATCTCCTCGATGTCATACATCCCTCTTTCAAGAACCCCAACCACCTCACCCCGATGCATCACCATTATTCGGTCGCAGAGGGCCACCAATTCTTCCAGCTCTTCCGACACGAGAAGTATGGAAACACCTTGTTCAGATTTTTTGATGAATTCTTGATGAATCGCTTCGGTCGATGCGATGTCGAGTCCTCTGGTAGGGTAGGCGGCGAGAACCACTCTTAGTTTGGGATATGTTCCTAGCTCTCTTGCGAGAACCAGCCGCTGAACGTTTCCACCCGAAAGGTTTCCGACCTTGTTGTTTATGGACGGTGTAACTATCCGGAAAGATTGAACCAAATCCATAGATTTTTTGGCGACGTTCTTCCAGTTAATCAGAATCTTTTTGGAGAATTCCGGATTTCTGTAGGCTTTGAGGACGAGGTTTTCCGCGACGGTCATTTCAGCGGCTGAATACCTTAGAGCTTCCGCGGGTATGTAGCTGACGCCTGCTGAAATGATTTCCCACGGATGTTTGTCCGTTATGTCGACGCCGTCGAGGAATATTTTGCCGGAAACAGGTTTCCGAAGACCCGCGATAGCTTCGAGAAGTTCCTGTTGGCCGTTGCCCGAAACGCCGGCAATTCCCAGTATTTCGCCGCCGAAAAGCTGGAACGAAACGTTACGCACCGCTTCGAGACCCTTGTCGTTGAGAACGACGAGGTCTGAAACCCGAAGCACAGCCTTTTCTCTTGAAAGTTGGCGGGCGGGAGCGATTTTGAGCAGAGGCCTTCCAATCATCAGCTCAACCAGTTCTTCGATGTTCGTGTCCCGCACATGCTTTGTTGCCACGGTTTCGCCACCTCGCATCACGGTAACTCTGTCGCTTACGGAAAAAACTTCCTCCAGCTTGTGGGTGATGAGGACGATGCCGATGCCCTGCGAAGCCATCGTTCGGAGAGTTTGGAAAAGCACGACTGTTTCCTGAGGTGTCAGGACCGATGTTGGTTCGTCGAGTATGAGGATTTTCACGTTACGGAACAAGGCTTTTAGGAGCTCGACCTGCTGTTTTTCACCGGCCGAAAGCTGCCAAACCCTTGCATCCGGCGAAATTTTCCAACCATACCTCGATATCACTTCGCCGAGCCGTTGATTGATTTTCCGACCGTCAAGAACAAAACCCATCTCCTTCAAACCGAGTATGACATTTTCGGCGACGGTGTGGACGGGTATCAGCTTAAACTGCTGGTGAACCATCCCGATACCCAGTTTCAAAGCATCTTTCGGGCCCCTTATCTCAACCCGTTTCCCGTAAACACGTATTTCACCGGCGTCAGGCCTATAGATCCCATACAGCACATTCATTAAGGTCGATTTGCCCGCTCCGTTTTCTCCGAGGAGCGCGTGAACTTCACCTTTGCGGAGCGTGAAAGAAGCGTTTTTGTTCGCCACGACGTTGGGGAAACGTTTCGTTATTCCCCTCATTTCTACTAAGTATTCGGTCTCTGTCATGCCTCCCATCACGAACTGATGCAGGAAAAAAAATTTATGGGTTTTAGCCGGATTTCAGCGGGGTAGCTCGCTTTCGACGTATTCGACGAACCAGTCCATTTCCCACAGCATCTTCCAGTCAGCGCGCTCCGTTCCCTTGATTCTAACTTGGCCACGCTGGTCTCTGATAGGCTCTCCGAGGTTACCTTCGACGCTGAAAGGCTCGAAAAGCAGCTCCTTCATCTCCTCGTACCTTCTCTTTATTTCCAACTGCCATTCGCTCGGAACCGAGGGATGAACTGGCGGAAGTTGAAGAGTGCCGTCCACCTCTCCGGCGGTGCTTTTTTCAGCTGGTCTTCTCCATCGGTAGGGCATGTAGTCTCCGATTCTTGTCCAGATGTCGACCGACTGCCAAGAGCCGGTTCCGACCATCCTGTAGAAATCGAGGTAGATGGGGCCCCAGTTGACGATTTGGCCTGTGAGGTGGGAATTTTTTCCATAGCCGGACATGTCGTTGTAGTGGCTGAAACTCCACGTTCTTCGGTTACGCCGGGTGGTGTATTCTTCGGCGACTTGAAGGGTGGTCGGCGTGTCTTCGGTGAAAGCCAACACGTCGGCGTTGGACTGTTCAATCAACGCAACCGCCGCTTCACGGGCCTTGCCCGGGTCGAACCATGCGAAAATCCAGTTGACGAAGGCACGGATGTTCCGGCCCGTCCGCTTCTTGTAGGAATAGTTCGCTCCCAGCACGAAGGCGTTGATGTGTCTCACGACTTCGGGAATTGGGAAAGCGGCTACGTATCCGACGACCCCGGTCTGCGACACCGCCCCCGCCGCCAACCCGTTGAGATAGTAGAGTTGGTAGAATTCGGCGAACGCGCTGCTCATGTTCTGGGGGGCGTTGCCAGCGGCCCCGCTCCTATAACCAGATATATGCACGAAATATTTACCCGGATGTCTTGCAGCGGCTTCGGCGGTTGCATCCATGTATCCGAAGCTCGTGGTGATGACGAGGTCAGCACCCTGATTAACCAGCGACTCGATGGCGCCCAAGGCCTGTGCTTCGGGGACGCTTTCGATGTAGAAGCTGTCGACGTTTCTGTACCGTGCGTCAGCCCATTTTCTTCCCTGGTCGTGAGCAAAAGTCCATCCATAATCCCCGACGGGCCCGACGTAGACATATCCTACCTTCAGCCTCTTCGGCGGAGCCGTAACCGTCGTCGTCACGGTGCCGGCCGGTGCCGTGACCGTCCGTGTTACGGCTGCGGGAGCTTGCGATTGGCCTATAAAATATCCCGCCAACCCTCCTGCGACAACGCCGGCCGCAACGGAACCAGCAGCGACCCCCGACGAAACCGCGAGAAATTTCCTTCTCGAAATACCGGCTTTTTTCTCCATCAATATACTTACTGTGTGTGGGGTATATATGCTTATACCGCAATCTAATCGACGACGAGGTCGACGAACTGGAAAGTCACGGTGTCGAGAAGCCCTTTGTCGGTCAACCGGAGTTCGGGGATGACGCTCAAGCTAAGAAGCGACATCGTCATAAAGGGCGAAACCCATTCACAACCGAGTTTCCGCCATGTTTCGTAGGTTTTGCTCAGCTTTTCCGCAACTTTTTCAGCCGACTCGGTCGACATCAACCCCGCGAGAGGCAGCTCAACCCTTTCCAAAACTTTTCCTTCAGCCACCGTCACAATTCCGCCGTTGATCCGCGCGTTTTCGTTAGCAGCCAGAGCCATGTCGCGTTCATCGTAGCCGAGAACCATCAAATTGTGGCTGTCATGAGCCACCGTTGAAGACACGGCTCCTTTGGTGAATCCGAAGCCTTTGGTGAAACCGACGCTCATTCCACCGGTTTTGCCATGCCGTTCCACTACAGCGAGTTTGAGGATGCTTCGATCGGGGTCGGGCTGGACGCCGCCTTTCGAAACTTCGAGACGTTCGATTTGATGCTTCGTCATCACACTTCCTTCCAATGCTTGAATCACCCTAACACGCAGCTCCTCTCCCTCACGGTCGTTGCGGACAACGAAATCTTCAGGCGACAAAGGCCTTGGAAGCTTAACGCTCTTCATGAACTTCTCGGGATAGCTGAAGCTCGGCAGCTGTTTCACAAGTCTTCCGTTTTCTGCCACAAGCTCCCCATCGGCGAAAACAGCGTCAATCCTAAACTTGGTCAAATCTGAAACGACCAGAATGTCAGCGATTCGGGCTGGAGCGATGCTTCCAAGCTCGTACGACAACCGATATCTTTCGGCTGGGTTGATCGTGGCCATCTGAATAGCCGTCAACGGGTCAACGCCTTCCTCAATAGCTCTTCTTAAACTATGGTCCATGTGGCCGTCGCGGAGAATCGAAGCCGGTTCTTTGTCGTCGGTGCAGAGACAGATGTGGCGTGGATCAATCCCCGTCTCGGTGTAAGCCCGTATCGTATCTTTGATGTCGAGCCAAGCGCTTCCCTCCCGTAGGTAGACGTACATGCCGTTCCTCAGCCTTTCAAGGGTCTGCCGCTTGGTCACGCTTTCGTGTGTGGACGTTATTCCTGCCGCGGCGTAGGCCGTCAGCTCCCGACCCAACAGGCCGGAGTCATGGCCTTCCACCAGCTTTCCCGCTTTGAGCGTTTCAGCGATTTCGGAGTGGACGTTTTCGTCTGCGGCGAGAACGCCGGGAAAATTCATCATTTCCCCCAAGGCGATAACCTCTTCAAGCCGCATGGCCTCTGCTATTTCCTCGGGCCCCACAACCGCCCCGGCAGTCTCGAATCCGGGAGCGGCCGGCACACATGAAGGATAAGTGATGAATACCTTCAGCGGAAGGCTTTTCGACTCATCTATCAACAGCTTAACACCTTCGAGGCCGAAAACGTTGCCTATTTCGTGCGGGTCGATGAAGACCGTGGTTGTTCCATGGGGTAGCACTATCCGGGCGAACTCTGTGACACCGACCATGGAGCTTTCGATGTGGACGTGCGGGTCCAGCAGACCGGGGACAACGTATTTGTCGGATGCGTCATAGACAAACGTGTCGGCTCCGATGCATGGGTCCGCGTCCCCCACCAAGGCAACCCTTCCGAACCGAACAGCCACGTCAACCCCTTCCAAAATTTCCCGAGTGTGAACATTAACCACATTACCCCCCTTTATGACGAGGTCGGCTTTCTCAAGCCCCAAAGCAGTTCTGACCAAATTTTTCGTGACAGAGTGCAGCTTCGTCCGGGTCTTCATTTATTCAAAACTGTGCTGGGGTGGATATATGCTTGCGCGAGTTACACAAAGGAATAATAATCCCCGTGGACTTTTGATAATCAATGGTTACCAACATTCGGTGGGGATTGTATCTTCAGGATATGCATGTTCGTGAAATGGTTCGCTACGCACAGATCGCCGAAAGCCACGGGTTCGAGTCTGCCTGGATTGCTGAATCAAGGCTTGCCAGGGATGCTTTGACGCCGATGACCGCCATAGCAACTGTTACGTCGCGGATCAAGGTGGGGGCCGGGGTTATCAACACATGGACACGTAACGCAGCCCTCATAGCCCAGACGTTCGCCACCATGGATGAGCTGAGCGACGGCCGTGTCCTATTGGGGCTTGGGGCATGGTGGGATCCTCTCGCATGGAAAGTCGGGATAGAGAGGACGGAACCTCTTCGATGTATGAGAGAATATGTCCAAGTTATTCGGAGCCTTTTCCGGATGGAGGAGGTGACTTTTGAGGGGAAATTTGTGAAGATGCGTGGCGTTCGGCTGGACGTCCTTCACGGCGCGGGTGAAAAGCCCCGGAACATCCCCATCTACATCGGGGCCACGGGGTGGAAAATGATGGAGCTCGCCGGCGAAATCGGCGACGGAGTTCTCCTCAACTACCTCGTTTCACCCCAGTACAACGACACAGCGCTCCATCACATCAAAATCGGCGCAGCAAAAGCTGGCAGGAAACTTGAGGACATCGACAGGCCGCAGCTCATCGCTTGTTCGATGCATCCCGATGGCGACAAAGCGGTGAAGCTGGCTAAGAAACATGTGACGATGACTTTGGGGCAACAGCCGCACATAATGAAAGCCAGCGGGGTAAGCGAAGATTTGATTCAAGAGGTACAGCGGGTGATGGGGGGTTGGCCCGCTAAGCCGGGCGGAATAGAGAAGGCTACGGAAATCGTTCCTGACGACGTCGTGCGGATGATTACGGCTTCGGGGACCGTGTCCGACGTGATCAACAAGGTGAAGGAGTATATGGCCCATGGATGCACTTCGCCTCTTCTTCTTCCGTTGAGCGGAGACCCGGAATACCTGATCAAGAGCATCGCGGAGGCGTAGGTTTTGTCCGAATCGGTGCTTCTAAAGGGCGGTGTAGTCGTCACCATGGATTCCACTCGTCGAGTTATCGTCGACGGCGCCGTAGGTTTTGAAGGAGGTGTTCTAACATTCGTGGGGAAATCGAGTGAAGTTGGTGGAGCCAGCCGGTTCGACAAAGTTGTCGATGTTTCGGGTCGTTTTGTAATGCCGGGTATTGTCTGCGCTCATACGCATTTGTATGGGATTGCTTTACGCGGCGCGGCTCTGCAGATAAGGCCTTCGTCTGATTTTCTCGAAAACTTGCAGCGTGTTTGGTGGCCTTTAGACGAGAAGATGAACAACGACGACGCCTATGCAACGGCTTTGGGGGCATGCATGGAGCTGGCGTTGAACGGAACCACAACTTTCGCCGACACATATTCAGCGCCCCTTAACCCTGAAGGCAGCCTTGACGCCATCGCCAAGGCGGTCAACGAAGTCGGCATACGCGGGGTCATTTCGTTCGAGGCGACGGAAAGAAGAAGCGCCGAAGAGGGTAGAAGAGGACTGGAGGAAAATGTCCGGTTTCTTTCAAAAGGCGGGGAAGGCCTTGCGAAAGGAATGATAAGCCTTCACGCTTCCTTCACGATAAGCGACGACCTCATCGCCAAAGGCGTTGAAGCAGCTAAAAAACACCGCGCCCCCCTAACCATCCACGTCTCCGAAGGCCCGAACGACGTCTACCACAACATCGAAAGATACGGGAAAAGAACCGTCGAAAGACTGCATGACACAGGCCTTCTCGGGCCTTGGGCTGTCCTCGCCCACTGTGTCCACCTCAACAAACGCGAAATCCAGCTGCTCGCCGCATCAGGCACACACGTAGCCCACAACCCCATGAGCAACATGTTGAACGCCGTCGGAGTGATGAAGCTTCCCGAAATGCTCGAAGCGGGCGTAAATGTCGGGCTGGGAAACGACGGATACGTTTTCGACGGCTTCGAAAACATGCGGGCCGCGTTTCTCATTCACCGTGTCGACCGCAGAGACCCGTCGATACTTTCTCCTCAAACAGTTGTCGAGATGGCGACGGTCAACGCCGCGAAAGCCTACGGGCTATCTGATGTAGGGTCGCTCCAAGTCGGGAAGAAAGCCGACGTCATCGTGGTCAGGCCCGAGGTCTACGCGACGCCGTTGTACGGGAACGTTTACGGCTATTTGGTTAATGGAATTAGGGGCGGCGATGTTGAACACGTCTTCGTCAACGGCGTACACATCGTCAGAAACCGGAGGTTTACGCGGCTCGATAAGGAAAAAGCCGAATCGAAGGTCGTTGAAACAGTTGAAAAGCTTTGGCAGAGACTTGGCCATCAGCCTCCGGAAGCGGTTGAGCCGCTTAAAGTGAAGTAGAGATGCTCGGCTACCTCAACATCCCGAGAATAGACGTGGTCGTGGCCGAAAGCGTTGACGAAGCCGTCAAAGCTCTCGCCAAAGACCGCGAAAGAGAAGTTCTGGCGGCAGGAACCGAGGTAATCACTTCTCTCACGACAGGCGAAAAAAGAGCCCGCAAATTCGTAGACATCACAAGAATCGAGGAGCTGAAGCAGCTGACGGTTACGGATTCTATGGTCGATGCGGGAGCACTCGTCACCCATCATCAAATCGCATCCCAACTCGCCAAACAAATTCCAGCCTTCGATACCTTTCTCCAAAACTATTCATCACCGGCCGTCTCCTACCGGGCGACATTAGGCGGCAGCCTCATGCTCCGCAGAGCGACCGAAGATTTGATACCGATCCTGCTTACGCTCGACGCCGACCTCGTGTTCGAAACCGAAGATGGGGAGAAGAGAATTTCGCTTCAGGGTTTTCTCCGGGAGGAGCCTTCTTGGCGCGGTGTTTTGAAGCGAGTTTCCTTCCGGCTGAGCCGGAAATGCTTGTTTGACAAGCTTTGGTTGGGTGTTTCGCGTTTTCCGTTGATGGCCGTCGCCGTCGATCATGGAGTTGGAAATGTGGGGGTGGCTGTTTCTCACAGAGATTTCGAGAGGCCGGGCAGGGTCTTTTCGGTTGAGCGGTTTCTCGAAAACAATCCTTTGACATCTGAGAACATCGAGAAGGCGGGGGATATGTTGTCGCGGGCTATCAACCCCGTCGACGACGTCTTGGCGTCTGCTTGGTATCGGCGGAAGGCCGCTGGTGTTTTGTTGAAGAGGCTTCTGCTACGGAGGGCGGGTGATGTGATGTGAGGGTCGATCTGGAAGTCAACGGTGTCAGATATTCGGTCGACGTGGAGGCGAACGAAAGAT
>JANWZT010000159.1:2465-2732 GCA_025054515.1 Candidatus Caldarchaeum sp. | reverse complement strand
CGATTGAAAGCATTCTCAACGAATTCTACGTCTGAACATAGACCATTCATACATTCCCTTTTTATTTTTCTTCCCATTTCTTTCTCATGATGAATAGAATAGTTGTTGCGTCGGTTTTTTTGGCGGCTTTGGCGGTTCTCTTAACGGGACTCGCGGTCGTAAACGCCGTCAACGCCGCACCGCTACACAGAGGAGGCCACAGATGGGGCCCTCCATGGCTTAACCAGACGCAGACAACGACGGCAGAGACGACGGTCGAAGGAATTC
>JANWZT010000159.1:0-2455 GCA_025054515.1 Candidatus Caldarchaeum sp. | reverse complement strand
CCAACGCCGACTGGGGATACATCGAAGTCAAATCAGGAGATGTTGTGACCAAAATAGCGGCCCCGAAGTTGTGGCAACTTAACGGACAGCCCATCACTTTCTTCAAGCTTTTCGCCGAGGACAAATTGAATATCGGCGACAACGTCCGAGTAGTGGCCGTCACCATAACGGTCACCAAACCGAACGGAGCAACCATGTCGATAACCTTCGCCAAACAGATAACCGACCTGACCACAGGCGTTGACGTGACAGCCCAAACACCAGGCGGCCCGAGAGGACCCCGAACGACAGCCACCTAAACCCTATATCCCTTTTTTTATGGGGATAAACGCCGTGCTTTCAATAATTAGGCTTGACATCCTTTTCGAAACCATAAGCTTGGTAATCAGCTTCGCCATAGCGTTGGCTGCTTTTGCCGGTAGCCGCAAGACAGGCTCCCGTTCGCTGACGCTTCTTTCCATCGGGTTTTTCCTGATGGCGGGGGCGATGCTTTTGCGCGTAGTCCTCACCTCTTGGGCCCTGACGGTTCCGCTGTCGAGGCACATGCCTTGGCGGATTTTTCCGCTCATAATACTTCAGACACAGGAGCTGGTCTATTCCGTCGCCCGGGTCGGGGCCTACGCCGTCTTCCTCCACCTGTATTCGTCATATTCGCTTTCCCGAAGCCAGCAGAGCACGGCACTCGTCGCGATTACGACGTCCCTTATTTACAACCCGTTTTTCGAAGCCGTCTCAGCGGTGCTCCTCGCCATCGTCGTGTATCAGCTTTTCAAGGCAAAAGGCCCGGGTGAATCCTCTTTTGTGATTTACGGTTTCATATTGTTGCTGGTCAGTCATCTGCTGTTTCTGGCTCTTCCTGTTTGGTTGACGTTTTATTTTGTGGCGCAGTTTCTCCAGCTTGTGGCTTTGACGCTGTTCTTGACGGCGGTGCTGTCGGTGTTCTTCGATGGTAAAAGACTATAGGTCGAAGGCCAAAATTTTCGCCGACATCCTCGAGTCGATAACTCAACAGGTTCATGCAAGGCCGACGAAAATCATGGTTGACGCCAACCTCTCATACGATCGACTGAACAAATACCTTGAACTGCTCATCGAAAAAGGGCTCGTCGCAAAATCCACAAACTCAGAAACCCTGTACACCATAACCGAAAAAGGAACGGCTTTTCTCGATGAATACAAACGTTTTGAAAAATTTGCGGCCGCATTCGGCCTACGTCTATAGCTATTTTTGCTCTTGTTGCTGAATCCTGCGTTTCACAATCCGTATCTTACAGAGGAGGGAATCACCGTCCTTTATTTCGAATATTTTCCTAATCTCTTCGGGGATGGTGATTCTTCCGCCGGCCGTAACTTCTGCGAAGAAAGGTATGTCCTCTTCAGAAATTTCCACCATATTTCCACCTTGTCTATCGGAAGGATGGGTGATTAATAACTTCATAAGATTTTCGCGGGCCCGCCTACGGCAGAAACTATGACTCTGTATCCGAGATCTTCCGCCGCGGACTTGACGTAGGAGCTGTTTTCTGGCAGCGTGTTGATGAAAACCGTCGGACCTGTCTGCATGGAAAAATAGCATTCTATCCCTTCTCGCCGAATCTCGTAGACCCGGTGGACGACACGCCAGCTGTCCGGTGTCGAAAGTATCATCCGTTGTGGGCCCGTCGACGTAACCGCGTGAAGTTCAAGGGCGTCGAGTTCCACGATTTCTCCAAACTTCTTGAAGTCAGCCTTCTCGATAGCCTGCTGAAGCTCGTCACATCTTCTCTGGGCTGCCCTGACATGAGCCTCGAACAACGGTGAGCTTTGCGCCTCCCGATGAGCATCCTCAGTCTTAAAATCTGCGTTCAAAGGCACCACAACCACGCGTATATCAAAGTCCCGTCTTTCCGCGAACCTGACCGCGTAAGAGTCTTCATCCGACGTGCCCGCGAACCATCTCGCATAATCACCTACCACGCTCCGGCACGCCGATCCCGCAAGCCTTCTCGCTATACGAGAGAGCAGGCGATAGTCCATGCCGAACTTCTTGTCAAGGCCCGCCGCTTTGTAAGCCGCAGTGGCGAGGGCCGCGCCCGCCGAAGATGAAAACCCCAACCCTTTCACATCGCCTTTCGGGATGGAGTTCCGGGAAACCATGTGGAAATTTTCCTCAATACCGGACAGCTGTTTGACGTAGTCAATCACTGATTTGACCCGTTCAAATTCTCTCCCGGCCAATTTTTGGCCGTCTACGATTGCGGTGTCTTCTCCGAAGTCGCCGAACTCGATCTCGGTAAATGTATTGAGAGCGTCAAGGTTGACGGAAATGCTGTCGTGAAAGGGGATTCTAAGGGTCCAATCCCGCAACCCATGGTATTTCACGAGACCTTCCATCGGATGGGCGACCGCTTTCGCCTTCAAACCTCGTCACAGCTAAGTGAATTTGACTGATTTAAACCGCTTTGCGAGGGAACGA
>JANWZT010000158.1 GCA_025054515.1 Candidatus Caldarchaeum sp. | reverse complement strand
TTTTGAAGTAGAAGGCTGCTGTGATTCCGATCAAACCGGAAACGAACGTCGATAATACAGATATGCCGAGACTGAACGCGACGTCTATTCCGTATGCATCGAAGACCGTGACGTAGTTCGCAATTCCCACTTCTCCGTCTTCTTCCAAAAAACTAAGCCAAACGCTTGAAACAAATGGATAAACGTAGAAGGGTATAAAAATCGAAAGAGTGGGGATGAGGAATAAATACGGGAGGATTTGGCTGGGCGTTTTCATCTCCCGCTATCCGACGACGAGTTCGTATGTTTTCAGGATTTCGGTGTTTGTCTGGGCCAGAGGCCATAGTTTGGCGTTACGGGACAGGATTTCCGGCGGAATGTCGGCGAAGAGCCGTTTCTTGGCTTCGGGTGAGATGAGGTCCATGACGTATTTGACGTCTATGCCGGGATACCAGTTGTATCTTTCAACGATGACTTTCGCCTGTATTTCGGGGCTGGTCATGAATTCGATGATCTGTTTCGCCCTGTCGGGGTAGCATGCTTTGGCGGGAATGACGAGGTACATCGCGAGCCCTGGAAGGCCTGGGTCGGGTATGTAGAGTTTGATGTGCGGCGGCATTCTGCCGTCAATCATCCATGTGTAGAACATGTCGACCCATACGGGGGCAAGCCAGATTTCTTCCCGGGCGAGCATGTCAAGAGTTCCGACGTTTCCAGCGGTTATGGTCACGTGTTTGTTGAATTCCTTCAGCTCTTGAAGCGCGCTGGTGACCTTGGTTTTGATCAGCTCGGGGTCATGCGGGCCTTTCACCAATCTTTCGTATTCGCCGGTCTTCCAGTAAACCCATCCGAGGACGAACCCAACTCCCGAAAGGCCTCCCTTAATGCCGTTGTAGCCGAACTTAGACGGGTTCTTCTTGACCCATTCAACTATTTCCTGAAAATCTTTCGGAGGGTCTTTGACGTATTTGGTGTTGTAGGCCATCGCCACTTGGCTGTGGATGACGGGGATTCCGTAGCCTTCGATGTTAACCCCCAAAGCCACTTTAGCGTGCTCCGACGTCACATATTTCCAAGTCGACGCGCTTTCCGCATATTTCATCAACAACCCCTCCGGCAGGGCCCACGACATGAATATCTGATGAACGAAGGCGGCGTCTACGTCCCAGCACGCCTTGTTCGCGTCCTTCGCAGCCTTGATCTTCTCAAAGATCGTCCTGCTGCCCGCGTCTCCCGGCCCCGTGTGAATAGACACCAAATGCACGTCGGGGTATTTCTGCTCAAACATCGGCCCGATGATATTCTGCATCATCGTCAACTGACTTACGTCACCGCCGTCGCGAAAACCAGCTTTATCTTGCGGTCACCCGTTGCCGCCGGCTGATTCGACATCATGAACACTCCGACAACCAACGCCACCGCAACAACCGCAGCGACCACGCCTAATGGAATCAAATTTTTGGAATTCATTTTTTCCGCGACATTTCCTCCTCTCATCGAAATAATAAACCTTCGAAGGCTCCGATATATTTCAGAATTATCTCTATTAGCGTAATTTTATTTCAATAAACCAACATTACCCACTCCTACCCAAATGTGGTACTGTGTTAACCGATTATTCTTCTTTATAATTCTGGCTTAATCCATAAAAAATCGGCGTAAAGAAATCCTTTTGAAGCTAACTTATTGTATTTGTTGTAAAAATTTTGGGTTTTTGGTTTTTTATCCGACTACTCCTTCGTAGGTCTTGAGTATTTCCGTAAAGGTCTGCGACAGCGGGAACATTCTACCGTATTTCGACAGAATTTCAGGTGTTATGTCTCCAAAAAGTCTCTGCTTTGCTTCCGCCGAGACATGGTCCATTACGTGTTTTCCGTCGATTCCCGGATACCAGTTGTATCTTTCGACTATTACCTTGGCCTGGATTTCGGGGCTGGTTATGTATTCGATTAGCTGTTTCGCCCTGTCGGGTGAGCATGCTTTAGATGGAATCACCAGATACATCGGCTGGCCTGGAAGGCCTGGTTCGGGGATGAAGAGTCTGATGTGGGATGGCATCCTTCCTTCCAGCATCCATGTGTAGAACATGTCGACCCATACGGGGCCCATCCAAATTTCTTCCCGTGCCAGCATGTCGAGTGTTCCGACGTTGCCCGCCGTGATGGTGACGAATTTGTTGAATTCCTTCAGCTCTTGAAACGCGCTGGCCACCTTGGTTTTGATCAACTCGCTGTCGTGAGGCCCTCTGGTCAGCCGGTTATATTCTCCCGTCTTCCAGTAGACCCATCCTATGACGAAACCGACTCCAGACATGCCGCCTTTAATGCCGTTGTAGCCAAATTTCGACGGGTTTTGCTGGACCCATTTGACTATTTCTTCGTAGCTTTTCGGCGGTGTTTTGACGTATTTGGTGTTGTAGGCGATGGCTACTTGGCTGTGGAACAGTGGAATTCCGTATCCTTCGATGTTTGTTCCAAGAGCCACTTTAGCATGTTCCGAAGTGACGTATTTCCAAGTCGATGCTCCGTCTGCGTACTTGAGCAGCAACCCCTCGGGGATGGCCCAAGACATGAAGACTTGATGAACCACTGCTACATCCACATCCCAGCAAGCACGATTCGCGTCCCTCGCCGCCTTCAATTTCTCGAAGATCGTCCTGCTTCCCGCGTCTCCCGGGCCGGTGTGAATCGTCGAAACCTGCACATCGGGATATTTCTGTTCATACATCGGACCTATCACGTTCTGCATCAACGCCAACATGTTCACG
>JANWZT010000157.1 GCA_025054515.1 Candidatus Caldarchaeum sp. | reverse complement strand
TGGGTGAAGAGCATGTAAAGAGCGGCGGCGAAAAGCACGATACTGACGGCCGTTAACGTTTTGTCCAAAGGCCTCATCTTCACCTGCCGGACGGGCGTGAACTTGGACGTTCCAAAAGCTCTTATCTTCGCGGCAGTGTTTACTTCGTCGATCATCTTCACGAGAGTCCTAACGAGTGAGAAGGCGAGCGGTAGAAACCTTCGGAAGACAACCTGTGGGTTACGTGACCTCACCTCCCAACCCCTCAGCCTCAACGCTGTAATGATGGTCATGGTCTCCCTCACTGTCACGGGCACGAAACGGTAGGCCACCATCAAAACAAAAAGCAGCTGATATGGGATGTTGTATCGAGCGAGGGCGTTGACCAAGTCGTTGAAGGATGTTGAGTAGATGAAGGGGTAGATTATGAGGAGGATGATGGGTATTCTTAGCTCGAAGGCAAGGCCCCAGAGTAGGCCGCCCCAAGTCAACCCTATCTTGCCGATTATCGGCAGCGTGACGGAGAAAAATTCCTGCGACACCAGTTCTTTCGGGTAGACTTTGAAGAGAAGCGGGTTGACCTGCGTCAGCATTCCTATCAACGTGAACGGGATGAGAAATATCATGACTCCGACTATCGCGAGAAACCATCTCAGGGGAACTTTGGCGTTGTAGGAGATGATGAGACCTATGACGGCTATCGGTAGGAGAAACCGCACGTCCCAGTAAAGGCCCGCGAGGATGAAGAGGTTGAAAGTCATGACTAACTTGGTTACCGGATGAAGCCGGTGGTAGAAAGTGTTTCTGTAGCTGTATTCGAAGAAGACTGTCACGCTATCCAGCCACCCCCAAAAGAACTTCCAAAGCTTCGTCGACCGTAAGAACGGGATGCTGGGAAAGCCGGGGCACCGCTTTAAACAGCCTCATTATTTGAGGCGGCCTCAGGTTAGCGGTTTTCAGAACCTCTTCATCGCTGAACACCCGCCGCGTAGGCCCGTCGGCAACAATTCTTCCGTCGTTCATCACGACGAGCCTTCGACAATATTCTCCTACCAGCTCCATGTTATGCGACACTATAACCAAGGTCATGCCCTCTCTGTTCAGATTTCTAAGAACTGACATCACCTTCTCCGAAGTCCTTCGGTCAAGGCCCGTAGTGGGCTCGTCGACCAGAAGAACGGACGGCCTTGTAGCCACCACGCTGGCCACCGACACGAGTCGCTTGATGTTCCGCGGAAGATGCATGATGTATGAATTCCGGTATTCTTCGAGCTCGAAGGTTTGAATCATTTCGTCGACGGTCTTCATCGTCTCTTCTGCCGTGAACCCGAGCATTCGGGGGCCGAAAGCGATTTCGTCCTCTACTTTTTCTTGGAAAAGCATGTCGTCGGGTATCTGGTAGACGTAGTTGACGTGTCTGATGATGTCTCGGAGCTTCAGCTTTCGTGTGTCACGGCCCATGACCAAAACCCTTCCATCCCTGTTTGTCGGCTTGAGAACGCCGACCGCGTGCATAAACAGCGTTGTTTTTCCCGAACCGTTGCTACCCACCAACCCAACCATCTCACCCCTACGAACCTCAAGGTCAACCCCCTTCAACGCTTCAACCCCATCGGGGTAAACATGCTTCACGTTCTCAAGCTTAAGCACGACTTCACCATCTTCGACGTGGAAAGAATCCTTCAACGGCCCGACATTTCTATGGTTTACGATTTCGGAAAGCTGGACACCCGCATCGTCGACATTCGTCGTTAGCTTGACGGGATATCCGCGTTTGGCCAAGTTTCTAAACAGGGCAGTGACCTGGGGCTCGCCGACGTCAACCGACTCCAGAACACCGCTTGCCACCACCTCCTCCGGGTCTCCGTCCGCCACAACCTCGCCTTCCTTCATCACCACAACACGGTCAAAAAACTCCAACGTACTCTCCAAATCAAGACCCGACTCGGTAACGATAATCGTCCTGTTCCTCTCCCTGACCACGTTCTTCAAAACCGTGAGAACAGTCTCCTTCCCGACGGGGTCGAGCATGCTGAGCGGCTCGTCGAAGGCGATTATCGGCGGGTCCATCGCCAGCACACCCGCTATGGCTAAACTCTGTTGCTCGCCTCCGGATAGATGGAAAGGGTTGCGCAGCTCCTTCCCCTTGAGACGTGTCATTTGCAACGCCTTTTCAACTCTGCGGACAATTTCGTCTCTCGGAAGCCCGAGGTTCGAAGGGCCGAAAGCTACGTCATCGTAGACCGTGGCCGCGAGAAGCTGTGTGCTGGGTGTGTCGAGGACAACCCCGATATGCTTCGTCAGCACAGCGACGTCATGTTCCATGACATCGACGCCATCCACAATTATGCGGCCCTCCTGTATGGCGGGTATGTCGTTGGGTATCACGCCGTTGAGAGACAAGAGCAGGCTGGTTTTTCCGGCACCCGACGGCCCGATTATCCCAAGTATCTCCCCCTCCCTGACCTTGAGGCTGATGTTTTTCAACGATTTTCGGGCCTGGCCCAGAAACGTTAGTGAATAATTATTGATTTCAACCGCAAATTTCATGGCGTCACGGCCGTCGGTTGTCTTATCGTTGCTCTGTGAAGTCCTTCCGCCGCCGCCATTCCGATTACGTAGGAGATGAACGATGTCGGATACCAGAGGGCCATGAAAGAGATGTTGCCGACGACCCATTCAAACGGGCCCTGCGACCAGAAACTCATGATTACCGAGCCTCCGTGAACAAACAACGCCACAGGAATCATGACGACCCAGTATCCAACCGTCTTGATTCCCCGGCCCTTTG
>JANWZT010000156.1 GCA_025054515.1 Candidatus Caldarchaeum sp. | reverse complement strand
GAAGAACAACCTCTTCGCCACGGGGTCGAGAATTTTCCGGTTGATGCTGTAGAGAAGGCTCCAGTCGTATTCTTTTTTCGCGTAGCTAACTCCCGCATAAGTCATCATGAATTCTCGGAAAGTCTGAGGTCGAAGTCCTCTTCTTTTCAGCGCCTCTATCGTCGTGAGTCTCGGGTCATCCCAGCCAGACACATGCCCCTCCTCAATCAAACTTCGTATTTCCCTCTTTGACGTGGTCACGCCCTTGAACTCGAACCGGGCGAATTCTACGTAGACGGGATTTGGAAGACCGAGGAAGTTCCTTATCATGTTTTGAAGCTCGTCCCTGAAAGCGAATTCGCTGCTGCGTAGGACGTGTGTGACGCCGCATATGGCGTCTTGGACGGCGGCCGCGAAATCGTAAGTGGGCCACAGCCTGTAGCGACTGCCTTTCAGGGGATGCGGATGGTCGACAATTCGGAACATCACCGGGTCTCTGAGGGCGGTGTTGGGGCTGTCGGAAATTCCTTTTAGACGGAAAACGACTTCGCCCTCCCGGTAGGCACCGTTCATGGCCTTAGCCCAAACTTTTTCCGCAAAATCTGGGTCCAGCTCACTGTGCTGACATCGAATACCTTCGGCTCTCTGCCGCCGCATTTCCTCAACGCTGCAGAAACATGGGTAAAGCCGTCGGTCGCGGACCATCTTTTCCACCAACTCATAATACAGCTCCATGTCGTCGGAGTTGTTCTTCTCATAATCCCATTCAATCCCAAGCCATCGGTATCCCCTTCTGAAGCTTTCGTAGTAGATGGGATGGGCTTTCCTTGGGTTTGTGTCCTCGAATCTAAGCCAAAGTTTGCCGTCGTATAAACGTGCGTAATATTCGTTGATTAGTCCCGCGATTGCATGGCCGGCGTGCATGTATCCACTCGGCTCCGGAGGAAGCCGTGTGACGACCTTCCCCTTCTCGGCATGGGGAAGCGGCGGCAGATGCCGCTCCTCCACCGTCGGCGGCTTCGTCTCCGGAGGCTGTCCAAACTTTTCACCTAACATCCTTTGCTGTTCTTTCAATTCGATTTTGTTGATTTCTTCGACGACCGCCGCAACCATTTCCTTTATTTCGCGGGCCTTCGGCCTTAGAGAGGGCTCTTCGCCGAGAATTTTGGACAAAACGGCGTTGACCGCCGCCTTACCGCCGTGCTCGACGGCATTCTGCAGAGCGATTCGTAGAATTTTCTCCCTAAGTTCGTTCATCCGAGAAGAAGGTGGTCTGGAAGGATTTAGGTAATGCGGAAAGGTTCCATTTAATAAATCCGCGCCATAAAATTTAAGTTGTCGGGTCAAGGTCCGGAAAAGGAGATGAAGGCCCATGCCCAATCCCTACTTCCAGACTTTCACACCTCCTGAAGAGCTGATGACCGCATCGCTCGAGGCAGTAAGGCTTGCACGAACATCCGGAAAAATACGGAAAGGCGTAAACGAGGTAATCAAGGCCATCGAAAGAGGACAGGCGAAATTCGTCGTGATAGCGACCGACGTCGACCCGCCCGAAATCGTCGCCTTCCTGCCCACCTTATGCGAAGAGAGGAAAATCAACTACATTTTCGTCAACTCAAAAACACAACTGGGGGAAGTCGCTGGCTTGTCTGTGCCGGCAAGCTCCGTAGCGATAGTTGAGCCCGGGGAGGCTAAGGGATATTTGGAGGAGATCGCTAAGAAAATCAGCGAAATACGTTCGAAGAAGTAGAAGGTGATGGTTGATGAGCGCGAAGCCAGCGGCGAAAACTGAGGAACCGGTGCCAGCTGTTGTAGAGCAGGTTGTGGGACGAACTGGCGTAACCGGTGAAGTAACTCAGGTCCGTGTCAGGATTCTCAAAGGAAAAGACGAAGGCCGGGTGATTTCGAGGAACGTCAAAGGCCCGGTAAGGGTCGGCGATGTATTGATGCTTCTTGACGTCGAAAGAGAGGCTGAGAAAATAAAGTGATCGTGAAAATGGTCACCATTCATAAATGCGCTTTCTGTGAGAGGGAATTCGTCCACGGTCGGGGAATGCTTTTCGTCAGGAACGACGGAACTCTTCTTTGGTTCTGTTCGAGGAAATGCAGAATCTACATGATCGAGCAGAAGAAGGACGCCCGTAAAGTAAAGTGGACGAAAGCTGCTGAATAGGGTGTCTAAGATGGACAGGACGTTCGTTATTCTAAAGCCCAACGCCGTCAAGCGCGGACTCGTTGGCGAACTGCTTTCTAGGTTTGAAAGAAAAGGCCTTAAACTCGTCGAGCTTTGTCTGAAGCAATTGACCCGTGATGAAGCTGCCCGGCTTTACGAAGTGCACCGGGGAAAGGCTTTCTACGATGACCTGCTTAATGCGATAACCGCGGGGCCTGTTGTTTTGATGGTTTTGGAGGGGAGACAGGCGGTCGACGTCGTCCGGAAGCTCATAGGTGCGACAGACCCGACCAAGGCGGAGCCCGGAACCATCAGAGGAGACTACGGACTCGACATCACTGACAACCTCGTCCACGCATCAGACAGCCCAGAATCATTTCAGAAAGAATCTGCCATATTTTTCAGCGTCTCGGGGAAAACACATTAATCACTTGTCATTTCTGATGACGGAATGGCCCTACCAAGACAGCCAGAAGTAAACATCGGCACGCTCGGACACGTCGACAACGGCAAAAGCACGATAGTCCAGAGCATAACGGGTGTATGGACGGCAAAACACAGCGAAGAGCTCAAACGAGGAATCACAATCAGGATAGGATACGCCGACGCCGCCGTCTACCGATGCCA
>JANWZT010000155.1 GCA_025054515.1 Candidatus Caldarchaeum sp. | reverse complement strand
AGTGGCCGCAGAGCCCCACCCCGCATTTCATGTTTCTTTCCATGGAGAGGAATATTCTGTCTTCGGGAACTCCTTGGTTCTTTAACTCCAAGACGGTGTATTTCATCATGATTTCGGGCCCGCAGACCAAGCCGTAGGTTTTTTTGGGGTCGAGCCGGACGTTCCTGAAAAGTGTCGTAACGACACCGATGTGACCTCTCCATTTTTCGTCGCCTCGGTCGACTGTTACAAGAAGCTGCGTGTCGAGCCTGCTCCTCCAACGCTTCAGCTCCGTCTTGTAGAGAAGTTCGGCGGGACTTCGAGCCCCGTAGAGGATGAAGAACTGTCCGTATTTTTCCCGGTTTTCGATGACGTGTCTTATCGCTTGCCTGAGTGGTGCCAAGCCAATTCCGCCGGCGACGACGATGACGTCGTGGCCGACGGCCTCATCGAGCGGCCATCCGAACCCAAAAGGTCCTCGCACGCCGATTAAGTCGTTTATGCCTTTCCTGACGATGGCCTTCGTTGCGGGTCCAACAGCCCGGACTGTGAAGAAAATGGTGTTGTCGTCCGGCGTTTTTCCGCTGACAGAGATGGGTGTTTCGCCGACACCGTAAACGTACAACATCGCGAACTGTCCGGGAATAAAACTGAAATCGGTGTTGTTTTGAGGCCTTACGCCTAAGGTGTATGTGTCCGGATTTTCTTTCGTCTTGGAAACGACTTTGAACCAGTTGAGCTGAAAAGTATCCATCCCTTCGGTTTTTTCGAGTTTCTGCACGACCGTCATTCGGGCTTCACCTCGGCCTTTCCGTAAACGTCTAAAAGCCTGAGCCGTGCCGCCTTCAACCTATCGCCTACGATTTCGACAATTTTCTTGTAGATTTCGCATCCGAAGCTTTTGTCCTCTTCAATCATCCGCAGTATCTTTTCGCTGTCGAAAGATATCGCCAAAGTGTTTTCAACGACCGTGGCGCCCGCGGTCTTTCGGTAAGGAGGCACAAGCGACGACCACCCAAGAACTTCGCCGGGGCCCAAGGTCTCGAAACGAAATTCACCACGGCCCGGCACATAGAAATATAGGGCGACCATGCCGTAGACTATGAGGTAGAGCTTGCGATGTACGTCGTTTTCTTCGAAGATTTTCTGACCGGCCGTGAACCTCGAAAGGCTGGCGATGGATGCGAGGGCGTTCACCTTCTCTTCGGGAAAACCTTTCGTGAAAGGATGGTCTTTCAACAGGGTGACCAGTTCGACGTGGCTCATTTCATAACCACCTCAGCCCTACGTATCTTGGCCGCTTCTTCGGTGATGTCTATTCCGACCGGACACCAGGTGATGCATCTTCCGCATCCCACGCAGCCCATCATCCCAAACTGGTCCTCCCACGTCGCGAGCTTGTGCAAAAACCACTGTCTGTACCTGCTCATCCTGCTCCCCCTTATCGAGCCGCCGTGAATGTATGAGAAATCCGCGGTGAAGCACGAATCCATTCGCCGCCACCTCTCCACGTATTCGCCGTCCAAGAAAGTAACGTCCTCGATGATGTTGCAGAAGCAGGTCGGGCAAACGAGGGTGCAGTTGGCGCATGCCAGACATCTTTCCGCCACTTCGGAGAAAACCGGGCTTTCGACGTTGTCGTAAATCAGCTCCTTCAGCCCATTGGTATCGAGGCTTTTACGGAACATAGTTTTTCCTTTCTCGATCATCTCGTCCGCCTCGTTTAACTCCTGTTCAGACGCAGGCCTCGCGCCGACTTTCCTGAGCAGGTTTTCCCCTTTTTCGCTTCCACTGTAGGCGACGAAATAGTGTCTTCCGTCGCGGATTACTTCGGTCAAGCTGATGTCGTACCCTTTCAAGGCCGTCGGCCCTGTATTCATCGAAAGACAGAAACAGTTTTCGCCCGGCTCCGTGCAGTTGACCGCAATCACAAAGACGTTTCTTCTGTTGGATGCATATACCGGGTCGACGAAAGGCCCGCGCAGGAATATCTTATCAAGTATCTGAAGAGCTGTTAGGTCGCAGCTCCGTATTCCAACGAAGGCCAGCTTATGTTTTCCGTTGACGTGGACGACGTTTTTCCCGTTCCTGTAAATGGTCAATAGTTTGCTCCGGGGCGGAATCAAATATTTTTTGAAGGACTGAGGACCGACGACGAACCCGAAAAAAGCACCGTCCTCCCGTTTCGCAAGCCGGTAGACTCCAGGGCCCTGAAGGTCCTTCCATCCCCGAGGAAGCTCCGAAACCGACGAAATTTCATCCAACACCACGGCGCCATCCCGAACGACGGGCCCGACGACAAAATACCCTTCTTCTCTCAGAAACTCTATGACAAAGGCTAGTGCAGACGAGTCAAGGTAATACGGATTACTGAAGCCATCAGTCATCCAGTCTCATCGATAGAATATACTTCATGGGTTATAAAGGTTAGAAATCGGAAATAATGGCAGTCACTACAGATTTAAGATTTCTCTATTTAGTATTGACTTTAGCATAGATGCGAAACCAGAACTAAGAATCTCATCTGTGCTGCTTCTGCCGGCTTTAGCAAAAACAGGGTCAAAAGGTAAACTACCGAGCGTTTTTACGTTCACCTTTCGGCAAGCTGTTTCGCTGAGTTCGCTAACCGTACCCGACGACATGTTCTCCACGACTCCCAAAACCCGGAAAGAGACGGATTGAAGCAGCTTGATGACTCGGACGGCGAACCTGATGGATAAGGGCGAGGGAGTCGTTACCACCAACGCCGCCCCCTTTTCCCTTAGATAGCGGCACACGGCGAGGAGCTCATCTCCCGAACCGGGTGGAAGGTCG
>JANWZT010000154.1 GCA_025054515.1 Candidatus Caldarchaeum sp. | reverse complement strand
TGCAAAAAATGCGGTGGTTTTCAATGGTATCCAAGGCCTTCCTGCATCAGATGCGGGGCGCTTGACCTTGAATGGGTAAATTCCAAAGGCACTGGGACGGTCTATTCATTCACGGTCATCCGACGGGTCGTGGCCAACTCCCCCGACTTTCAAAAGGATATTCCGTTTGTCGTTGCAGAGGTTGACCTCGACGAAGGAGTGAGAATTTACGCCAGAATCGAAGGAATAGCGCCGGAGCAGGTAAGACCGGGGATGAAGGTCAAAGCCGCTTTTTCAGAGGCCACTCCAGAAATAAGCCTCTACCAGTTCGTACCCCTTTGAAGAAAAGCTATTCCTTCCGGGTGGGGTTCCAAGACACCGACTCGACGGGACGTGTCTATTTCCCAACCTACGTGAGATGGTTTGACATGGCGTTCATAGAGTTCCTCCGGGACAACGGAATAGTCTTCGACAAACAAGGCCGTATCGTAATCAACGGAAAGGCTTTGAACAAGACCTTCGTCATCGGCGAATACGGATGCCGCATCGAAAAGCCGTCCGCCTACGACGACACCGTCAACACTGTGATCGACACGACTTTCGTCGGCGGCAAATGGCTCAAAGCTGAATTCAGGCTGGAAAACGAATCAGAGGAAACTCTCGCGCGGGGATACATCACGTATGTGTTTGTTGATTTAGAAAACGGGAAGGCCGCCGAAATGCCGCATGAGGTTAGAGGGGTTTTTGGAGCTGTTTTAGACAATTCGAGGACAAAAACGTAAAATAACGTGTCCTCCACTGGACGTCGTTGCGATGAACCCGACGATAATCGCGACGATTACTTTGACGGGGTTGACCGCTTTCCTGATATTGTATTCACTGAAGAGCGTCATATCGGAAGATAGGAAGCAGGGCAAATGGCCCTATTCGGTCCTCGGTGTAAAGCCTTCCGACTCCCTCGAAGACGTAAAAAAGGCCTACAGAGAGATGGTGAAGCGGTTCCACCCCGACCGGCTTCCCCACACCGCCACGCCGCAGGTTAGAAAACTCTACGAAGAAAGACTCATCCAACTCAACAACGCCTACAAAACCATCCTCTCCCTGCATCAAGTCGAAGAAGTCCGCCTCTCAATTGAGCCGCGGTTTTTCGACACCGTCGAGACAGCAATCGAAAAAGCCGACGCCGCGGCCAGATCGGGCGAAAAAGCTTCGACCGTTATCGGATATTTGTACGAAGCTGCTGAAAACTTGGTCAAAATATTGCATGCTTACTCTGGCTTTGTCGGCAGAAGCACTCATTTCTACGACTTGTTGACCGATTTGATGATAGGCGATGTTTTGACGGTCGAGGAGTTTGAAACTTTGGCCGAGCTAAGGCGTTTAAGCCTGCAGGGAAGCGGCGAAATTTCCTCTGAGCAGGCCGCTTCGCTGGTCAAACGGGTTTCAGATGTTTATCATAAAATACGCCACAGGTATTCTAAAGATGGAAATGGCTGAAGGATGCAAAGTTGTCGTGGTCATTCCGACTTACAAAGAGGCCAAAAATATCGCAAACGTTATCCAATCGGTCTTCAACACAGGCTTGGAGAACTTGAAAGTGTTGGTGGTCGACGACGGGAGCCCCGACGGAACCGCTGAAATCGTCGCTGAAATCTCAAAAAAAGACAATAGGGTGATGTTGTTGAACAGGGGGGCGAAAAAAGGCCTTGGCTCAGCCTATCATGATGGCTTTCGGATTGCTCTTCAACAGCGGCCGGAGGCCGTCGTCTCGATGGACGCAGACGGCTCCCATCCCGCGGAGCTGCTGCCCCGACTAATCGAATCCCTCGAGAAAGGAGCGGACGCCGTCATCGCATCCCGGTACGTCGAGGGCGGAAAATGGGCCGCAGGTTTTCGGCGGATGATAGTCAGCCGCGGCGCAAACTTGCTCGCCCGAATAGCGACCGGTTTAAAGCTACGGGACATGACTTCAGGATACAGGGCTTATTCGGCCCGCGCTGTTGAACATCTTATTGAAAAACCATTTGAAAGGGGTTACGTGTTTCAAGTCGAGCTTGCCTACCGTCTATCAAAAGCTGGGTTCAAGATCGATGAAGTGCCTTTCATCTTCAAGGAACGTAGAGAAGGCAGGTCAAAGCTTTCATCCAAGGAAATCATCCTGTTTTTCATCTGGTGTGTGAAGACTTTTCTAAAGAGGCTTTTCAAGCGGTGAACGACATGCCAAAGCTCTCGGAGCTGGGGGAAAGATTTCTGGTGAAATACATCCTCCAGACCATAGAATGGCCCCGAGAAGCCCTGCTACCTCCAGGAGACGACGCGGCCGCCTACTGGTTCAACGGAATGCTCGTAACGTCAGTCGACATGCTCGTCTGGGACACGGACGTTCCTCCAGGTATGACCCATAGGCAGGCTGGAAGGAAAGCAGTCGTTTCAGCCCTCAGCGACGTCGCATCCAAAGGCGGAAAACCAAAATACATCCTGCTTTCGCTCGGACTCAACCCGTCAACCGAGTTCAAAGACTTCCAAGAACTTCTGGAAGGCCTCCGTGAAGCTGCCCACAGATACGGCGCAAACATCATCGGCGGAGACCTCAACGAACACCATACAACCAGCATATCGGTAACGGTCATCGGCGCCGCAAACCATCTCATTTCCCGGAAAGGCGCAGGCCCGGGAGACATCCTCGCGACGACAGGCCTGTTTGGCAAAACCTACGCAGGCCTTCACGCACTTCTGAACAACAAAAACGCCGACGAAAAAATCCTCGAAGCAGTCTATCTTCCGCATGCACGTGTCGACCAAGGCCTTGCACTGGCAGCTT
>JANWZT010000153.1 GCA_025054515.1 Candidatus Caldarchaeum sp. | reverse complement strand
CCGATCACATTACACGACGAAGAACAAGCCAAAAAACATCTCAACCTGCCCGACAACATGAGGATAGTGATATGCATCGCCTTCGGATATCCGATACCCGTCCGTAGAAAAGGCAAAGTTATCAGGAAACCCATCAACCAAATTCTCTACTACGAAAAATACGGAACATCGGATCATGGGCGGGGTTAACTTTTTAGACAGCCCCTCGGTAGATAAAAATGCAGCCGGGGTCCCCAAGCCAGGTATGGGGCTGGTCTGCTAAACCAGTGGCCTTTGGCCGCGCGGGTTCAAATCCCGCCCCCGGCGTTCCTCTGCCAATATTTGTCTGATTTCCGCGGCAACCGTTTGGCATGCTCGCTCGACTTCATCGGACATCGGTTGGCCTTCTCCGAAATCCCGTCCTTCAATTCCGTAGATCACGATTTCGCCTCTGAACTGGTCCAACGCTGACAAGAGTTCGAGTATTTTTTTCAGGGGGATTGTGTGTGTTGACCTTGACGCGATTTCTTTGACGGATATTTCTGATGAGGTGACTTTGTGTATCTTGCCGGGCTGGCTGATTTGATTGACCGCGTCCACGATGATGAGGAGACGTGTTTCTTTTGTGACGATGTTCAGTAGGTCGGCCGGCGTGTTTGCATAAATAACTTCGGGCAGGTCTTTCAGCTGTTCCGCGACTCTGTACCCAGCGCCGTCGTCACCTCGGAACGGGTTGCCGAGACAGACCACTTTAACCGTGTTATTCCTCTTCAACTGTAAGTTTGAGGAAATGTGTTGCACATGATATGCATGGGTCGTAGTTTCTGATTGCATGTTCAAACCGCCACAAGGCCTTCTCTTTGGGCAGCTTGAGGAGCTTCGGAGCCAGAGCCCTCAAGTCTTCTTCGATTTGTTTCTGGTTTTGGGAAGTTGGTGCGACAATTTTCGCCGAAGATACTTTTCCGTTGGCGTCGACATCATAGCGGTGGTATAGAATGCCGCGCGGGGCTTCGGTGCAGCCGTGGCCTCTGCCCGGTTTGACTGCGAAATCTGCCCGGGCTTTCGCTGGTTCGCGGTATTCGTCGATGATTCGGAGTGCTTCGCTGAAGGCGAACATCGTTTCGGCCATCCGTGCTATGATGCTTTTGAACGGGTTTTTGCAGGGGATTTTGAACCCGATTTGTTTAAGCTTTTGTTTTGTATGATCGTCGAGTTTTTCGTAGTTTAGGTTTATGCGGGCCAGAGGCCCGACCATGTAGGCTCCTCTTCCGATGATGTAGGAATGGAGGGCGTTGGAATAGGGCACGTGCTCCTCTTTAAAATGTTCCTCGTATTCTTCGACCGATATGTTCAGTCCTTTGTTCGAAACGATTCTTCCTTCGTTGAAGGGGTATTCGTCGGAATGCCGGAGGGCCACAAACTCGTATTCCTGCTCGAAGTCGGGGAATTCGAGTTCCGAAACCCATTCGAAAAGCTCTGTCGACAGCTCCAACCCCTCTTTGAGAGATGGTTTGATGGCCTCGAGTTCGCGTTTCTTGAATAGACGGTAGAAGCCTCCCACACAGGCTGAGACGGGATGAATTTCCCTTCCGCCGAGTAGTGCGACGATTTCGTTTCCGATTTTCTTGGCTTTGAGGGCTTTTTTCACGATTTCGGGATGTTTTTTCGCCATCTGGAGGGCGTCGTTGTAACCGAGGAAGTCGGGTGCGTGAAGCAGGAACGCGTGCAGGAGATGGCTTTCGATCCATTCGCCGCAGTAGAGAAGTCTTCTCAAGGCTCGGATTTGTGGGTCGATTCGGACTTCGAAAATTTTTTCCAACGCGTCGATGGAACTCATCTGGTACGCGACCGGGCAGATCCCGCAGATGCGGGCTGTTATGTCGGGGACGTCGTAATACATCCTGCCCAGCAGGAATGCCTCGAACAGACGCGGCGGCTCGAAAATTTTCAGCTTAACGTCGACGACCACACCTTTCTTGGTCTTGATGTAGAGAGAGCCTTCACCCTCCACGCGGGCCAAGTAGTCGACCTTGTAGGTTTTTTCCGTCACGGCTCAGCCTCCACCTCTCTGAAACCGGGGGCCCATGCGTTGAAAAGCCGGAAAAATTTCACCACTTCCTCCTTGCTTACCCCCGACTCTTGAAACTTTTTTGACAGCGACACGGTGTTGAGTGATTCTCTCGGGCCGAAGCATCCGTAGCATCCTCTTCCGTAGGCGGGGCATATTGCTCCACATCCCGCGTGTGTTACGGGCCCGAGGCATGGTATTCCATGCGCAACCATCACGCATACTGTTCCGTTAAGTTTGCATTCCATGCAGACGCTGTGGTTCATCACTTTCGGTGCTCTCCCATACATGTAGGCCGACAGAACTTCATACAGCCGTTGCTTGCTGATAGGACAGCCCCTTAGCTCGTAATCCACCTCGACGTGGTATGAAACCGGCGTTGATTTATCAAGCGTTTCGATGTATTCAGGTTTTGCGTAAACGTATTTCATGAATTCGTCGGAGCCTTTCCAGTTTCGAAGGGCCTGTATCCCTCCAGCGGTCGCACATGCTCCGATGGCTATCAGAAATCGGCTCTTTTTTCTCACCTGTTTGATCAGGTCGGCGTCGTGAGGTGTGGTGATGCTTCCCTCTACGAGGGCTATGTCGTAGGGGCCTTTGACGACGGCTTTCGTTGCTTCGGGGAAGTAGGCTATCTCGAATTTCTGGCCTATCGTGAGGAGCTCGTCTTCGAGGTCGAGGATGGTCAGCTGGCAGCCGTCGCACGAAGCAAATTTGAAAACAGCTATCTTAGGTCTTTTCGCCATGGCTCACAA
>JANWZT010000152.1 GCA_025054515.1 Candidatus Caldarchaeum sp. | reverse complement strand
AACAAATATACGCGACGCTGAAAAAAATTAACAATCAAGAACAAATCGCCATTTTACTCGTCGACCAAAACGTGAAAAGAGCCATAGAAATTTCCGAATACACCTACTACATGGAGAACGGCGAAATCAAATACCACGGCCCATCCGACAAAATCATCAACGTGGTCGACAAAATAATCGAAGCAACTTTGATGGGCGATTTGGTCAGATTTTAACCCCCGCATCGCAGTCGATACATTTTTCAGGAGAAAGCCGGAGCCCAACGCCTCAAATGCGTGTTCGTAGTTGATGATTTATGATAATGTTTTTATATTCATTATAGTAAGGAAAAAATTGCATGAAAAGAAGAACGGCGGTCATCGTAGCTGCGGTGGTGGTTGTCGCGGTTGTGGCGGCCACGCTCGTTGTCCTCCCCACTTTGACGACGCCCGCGGAACCGGTAAAGATAGGTTATCTGACGCCTCTTTCGCCGCCGGGAGACGCCAGCGCTGGTATGAGGCTGAAGAGAGGCGCCGAAATAGCTGTTGAGATGTTTAACGAGCAGGGAGGTGTTCTCGGCCGTAAGATCGAGCTCATCGTTGAAGATGACGCTGGAACGCCTGAGAAAGGTGTGGCCGGTGCGAGAAAGCTCATCACAGCGGATAAAGTGGTCGCGGTCGGTGGACAGTATCACAGCTCGGTGGCGCTGCAGGTTCAGGAAGTCTGCGAAGAATACAAAGTTGTTTGTATGTTCCCGCACCCCTCTGCGGCGGCCATATCGGAGAAGGGGCGTATGTGGACCTTCCGCATACATGTAACCGACCTCGACCGAACGGATGTCTTGGTGAGATGGGCGAAGGAAAAAGGGTTCAAAAGGGTGGCGGCGGTAGCTGAAAACACCGACTTCGGCCTCGGCTACATCCGAAACCTCAAAGCCAAAATGGCCCAGTACCAATATTCGCCCACATTCTTCGAAATTGTTTTCGACAGAACCACAAAAGATTTGACGCCGGAACTTCTCAAAGTCAAAGAATTCAACCCCGACCTTATCATCAACATAGGCGTCGGTGCGCCGACGTTTCTGATGATTAACCAAGCGCATGAAGTAGGCCTTCTTCCAAGGGTTCAGATGGCGGCCGCTTTCGACTGGCCGACGAGAGTCGAATACTGGGATAACGTCGGTGAGAAGGGTGTTGGCATCGCATGGGTTGGAACTTTCCATCCCAAGATAGCGGTTACTGATATGGGTCAGAAATTCCTGCAGAAATACAGACAGAAATACAACGAAGACCCGGTTTACGCGGATTTCCAAGGGTTTGGGAACATCTATGTTTTGGTGCAGGCCATCCAGAAGGCGGGTTCCACGGACCCGGAGCGGATAAGACAGGCTCTGTTGGCTCATGAGTTCGACTACTGGGTCGGGAAGGTTAAGTTCAGGCAGGTTTCCGGCCCGGACTGGCAGCACGTCAGCGTGCCTTCGCTCCACATGGCTCAGTGGACTGCGACACGTCAGAAACTGGCCGACGCCCCGATTCTGTTCCCGCGAGGGTTAGCGGGGTAGCTTTTGAATACCCCAATTTTTTTTGAATTTCTTCTTTCAGGGTTAACGATGGGTGTTTTGTATGCTTTGATGGGTCTGGGAATCAGCTTCATCTACGGAGTCATGAGGATGATAAACTGGGCGATGGGAGAGTTTTACATGTTGGCGGGCTACATCCAGCTTGTCTTCGTAACGGTTTTGGGCCCCAGCCTCTGGCTCGTATCAGTCCCCCTCAGCCTCGCGACAATCTTCCTTATCGGCTGGGTTCTACAACGTGTCGGACTCAGGCCCATGTTCACCGCGATCGGTGAAAGACGAGAAGAATACGTGGTCATCGTCACCATAGCCATATCGGTTTTTCTGAAAAATCTCATGGTCGTTTTTGCGGGGCCTTACATCTACAAAGTCCCGGACTACCTGCCCAACTTCACGGTCGACGGCTTGGTGTTGAGCGGGAACAGGTTGATAGCAGCCGCCACGGCAACCGTGGCCATAATCCTCTTCCTCGTGATGCTCAAATACACATGGGTTGGAATGGCTCTACGCGCCACAGCCCAACACCGTTTCGCGTCCCAGACCTTGGGGGTTAACGTCTGGAACATAGACAATTATGCTTTCGGCATCGGTGTGATGCTGGCCGGCGTGGCTGGAGTCATGCTCGCACCGGTTTTCCTCGTCTATCCCGAAAGCGGGCTCGTGCCGGCCGTCAAAGGCTTTGTCATACTCGTGATAGGGGGGCTCGGCTCCTTGGCCGGCAGCCTCGTGGGCGGGCTTTTGCTCGGTCTTTCCGAATCGTTGGGCACCGCCCTTTTCGACCCGGGTTACAGGGAGGTCTATGGCTTCCTGTTGATGATCATCGTTCTTTTGATACGTCCGAGAGGGTTGTTCGGAAAGGCGGAAAGAGAGGTTTAGAAGAGGTATGATTTGAGGGGTGTATACTTTTTCAGAAGCCCTACGAGCCCCTCTCTGTAAAACCTAACCAGAACTATGACCGTTAGGGCGAAGACAACCAGCCGCCATTCTTTGTAGATTCGGAAACTTTCCATCAGCCATTCTACGACGACAGCGCCGAGGATAGGCCCCACAAACGTGCCGTAGCCGCCGACGATCACCATCATTATGACGGTGGCCATCTCGTGGAAGCCAAGAATGGATGGAGCGAGTATGCCGACGTAGTGTCCGAACAGCACGCCCGCGACACCTGCTATGACTCCGCTGATCACCGTCGCTATAACACGCCATCTGTAAACGTTGATTCCACACATTTCGCTGAGAATCGGGTCCTGCCCAATCGCCCAGATGAAGAAACC
>JANWZT010000151.1 GCA_025054515.1 Candidatus Caldarchaeum sp. | reverse complement strand
GTCCCGAAGAGGTTTGGAAAGTTTTTCGGCCGGCTTCATGGGGATTGGTCAAATCGTTTCGGTGTGGGTGGTGTTTAAATGTGCGATGCGCTTTCTTTCTGCTTAGTGGTGAGTTCAGCCACTGGAGTAAATATTTTTATATTATTCTAGGCATTCTGTCTCGAGCATGTCTGTTAAGCATGACGTAGAAATTAGGTTCGATTTTGGCTTCTGGTTTGATAAGTTTAGGGGGTTGGGATATCCGGTTGTTGTCGAGGAGTTGAGTGTTGGTGTTTTGTTTGAGCAGGGTGTTTTTCCGCGGGGGTTTGATGTTGTTCGTGTTGTTCGGTTGTTTGGGAATGATTTTGTTGAGGTGGCGGTGGTTGAGGTTCGTGAAGATGCTGGGTTGTCGAGGGGGGTTTGTAGCCGTGTTGCGAGGGCTTGGAGGAGGAATCGGCTGATCCGTCCGCTCCTAGTATTCACGGATGGCGTGGATAGTTATGTTGTGGTTGTTCCAGGTCCGAGGTCTGATGCCGATGTTGTTAGGGTTTTGTGGCTTCATGACAGGCTTTACAGGACCGACCTTGAGGTTATCGAGTCTCTGCGTTTTCGCGAAAACCCCGAGGAGTTGAGTAGGGCGTATGATGAGGAGTTTCTGCCGTATGAAAGGGTTAGGCAGGAGTTTTTCGACGGTTACGCGAAGTTTTATAGAGAGATTATGGGCAGGGTTAACAGGGTTTTAAAGAATGAGAAGGAGGCGTCTGCTTACGCTCAGCGGTTTTTGGGCCGTTTGATGTTTCTCTATTTTCTGCAGAGGAAAGGGTGGTTGAATAGGGATAGGCGGTTTATCGATAAGATTCATGATTATCTTGAGCTGAATAAAGTGTTTTATGAAGCGCTTAATGGAAGGGGGCCTTGGAAGGACATGCCGCTTCTGAACGGCTCTCTTTTTGAGCGAGAAAAGTATCTCACGAAATCCGTTGAGAAAGAGTTGAACGAGCATTTGAATGATGTGTTTTTGAGGGCTCGGAAATTTTTCAACGGATATAATTTTACGGTTGATGAGACTTCGCCTCTTGAGGTTGAGGTGAGTGTTGACCCGCTTCTTCTAGGTACCGTTTTCGAGAATCTGTTGGAGGAGCGTGAGAGGGGTAAGAAGGGGACTTTCTATACGCCTGTGAATGAGATTGGGTTTATGTGCAGGAGGGCTTTGGCGGCTTGGCTGGGTTTGGAGGATAGTGTCGAGACGTTGTCTAATGGTGAGATGAGGTTTAGGGATGGTTTGGATGAGTTTGTTGCTGGGTTGAAGCAGCGGAAGAACGAGAGGGAGATTCGGGAGTTTCGGGAGAGGTTGTTGTCGTTGAAGGTTTGCGACCCGGCTGTTGGTTCGGGTGGTTTTTTGGTTGTGATGATGCAGACGATTCTTCGGTTGATTCAGGAGGTTGAGGAGGCGGTTGGTTGGAGGAGTGATTTGGAGCAGTATAAGCGGCGGATTATTCCGAATCTTTATGGTTTTGATATTGAGGGTGAGGCTGTTGAGATTGCGAGGCTTCGGGTTTGGTTGTCTCTGATTGTTGACCAGAGGGAGCCTCTGCCTTTGCCCAACCTTGACATGAACATCGTGACTGTGGCGGATTCATTGGAGATGCCTAAGGCAGTTCAAACTGTTTTAGAAGAATTTTTAGGGGATCCTTGGTTTAAGGCGTTTGTCGGCGAGATCGAGTCTGTTAAAGCTAGTTATTTGAATGAGCATGACCCGGAGAGGAAGAATGGTTTGAGGAAGAGGATTGAGGAGCTTCAGAGGGAGTTTGTGAGGAGGACTGGTCTGGCTCTTGGCTCTGCTCCGCCTTTGGAGTTTTTCATGCCTTCTCTCGCCGATGTTGTGGTGATGAACCCGCCGTATGTGAGGCAGGAGAAAATACCTAAGGCGAAGAAGGAAGGCTACGCGGCTATGTATAAGCTGGATAGGACTTCTGACCTTTATGCGTTTTTCATGGTTAGGGCGTTGCGTTTGCTGCGGCGTGGCGGTGTTGCGGCGATGATTACTTCTGATAAGTGGCTTGAGGTTGGGTATGGGTTGACTTTGCAGAGGGTTTTGAAGCCGCATATCGTTGCGGTGTTTGGGCAGAGGATGCGGAGCTTCGGCGCCGACATCAACACCGTCATTTCGGTGTTGAAGAAGGAAGAGTTGCCGCCGTCTCATTCGATTCAGTTTGTCTATCTTGAGAGTTATGGGGATGTTCGTGTTCGGAATTTTAAGTCGGTTGAAAGGGGGAAGCTGGCTCCGGGGAAGTGGTATTATCTTCGGGCGCCGAGGATTTTTGAGGAGGTTCTGCTGCCCAAGCTGACACATAAGCTCAAAGACTTCGCCGAGATAAGGTTCGGTATCAAAACTGGTGCTAACGAGTTCTTCTACATGAAGGACGTCACCCATCTCTACGAAGCCGACTACCTGTCAAACCCCGAGAAATTTCATGAATGGGGAGTAAAAGCGAAAACTGCAGAACAACTTAAACAACAAGGACTAGTATACATAGAAAATGAAGGCAAACAGAGATTCGTAATCGATAGAAAAGACCTAGTACCGATTTATCGTCCAACTAGAAAAAACGAATCATGGATTGTTAAACATGTTGGTAGTCTAGTGCTTTATACCGATAATCCGGGGAAGTACACACTTCAATACATCAAATGGGGAGAGAATACCACGGTTCAAATAAAAAAAGGAAAAGATAAAGGAAAGATTGTTAAGGGCTACAATAGCCTAGAATCGGTAAGGAAGAATAAGCCATGGTACTCGTTGAAAAAAAAGCTGAAACCTACGCACATGATTTTGAATAGATTTCCCTCGAATCGAC
>JANWZT010000150.1 GCA_025054515.1 Candidatus Caldarchaeum sp. | reverse complement strand
CCAGTCCAGAAATTTTTCGAAAAAATCATTTCGGAAATGCTTGCTTCCTACGTGGACGTCCGATATGAGGCAGACGTAGGATTCGGGAATTCTGGACGTCTGTCGAACCGTGGTTTCGTCTACTTCGGGATAGATTATTTCAGTTAGGAGGTAGATGTCGCCGACCCGTTTGACTTTCATTCCAACCACAACATCGGTCAACAGCTCCAAAGCCGAGTTGTAGAGCTGCTGATTCTTCTTTGAAGCCAAAACGTTGACCTGGCCTGATGGGTCGTCGACCTCCAGACGCAGCGAATTTTTTCCCTCGTGTTTGTCCAGAACCATTACGGCTAAGGCGGCTTCGCCCCCCTCTCTGAGGGCGGCTAATTCCGACACGGGGATGACTTCGACGCGTCTTTTTGCGAGGATTTTCCTGATTTCGTGGTAGCGGCTCGTGAAAAGCTTCTGAAATTCTTGAAGCTCGCCGTCCACCTTGATGTTTTCGTCAACTGACAAAGATGTTTCGAATTCGGGGATATGAGGGGGTGGTTCATGTACGACCAGAACCGATGACTGGATTGATGGCTGGTCTTCGGCCGCTGTTATTTGGTCGGCGTCTATGAAGGATGTGTCGGGGTTTGTTCGTTTGATTTTCTCGATGGTTTGGTAAAGGGTTTGATGAGGGTTTTTGTAAGTTTCCAGCTTCTGCAGAGCTTTTTCGGTGAGCTGGAACCCTTCCCTCACCGCGGCGGAGACGAGCTCTCTGTATAGTTGACGGCGGAGCAGCGACAACCTACCTCTAAGAGGTTTGAGGCCGAATAAATCCGTAAATAGCTTTTTGTCTAACCCAGTTTCCTCTCATCCGTGGTGCGGATAGGAGGCTCGGAGGCCCGGATTGTTTTCCGACAAAGAGGCTACACCCCCCATTACGCAGAATATGTCGAAGACCCTTTTTCAGGCTCTCTTGTTCTGGTGATGGCTGATCCTCATTCGCGTCGGTCAGCCTACGTCTACGACCCCGAGAAGGGGAAAGTCGTCTGGGAATACAAAGTTCCGGGTAGTATGTTGACCGCAAACCCCCACATCGCCCGCATCGCAACGGAGGAGCTTCCCGACTTCAGGGCGAAGCCCGGCGACATACTTTGCGCAGACCTCGACAACCGGTTCATCGTGGTCGATAGGGCGACCAAAACCGTCAAATGGTTTTACAGGCCCGACGACGCCGTCTGGTCTCACGACATGATGCCGACGAGGAATTTCGACGCGGTATTGACGACAGACTACGGCTCTGGCTTGCTCCGTAAAATCGACGGCCACGGCCGCTTTCTCTGGAACATCGATTTGGGGAAAGGCCTCGCGAAACTTTCGAGGATTGCGGGTAAGGTGCCGAGCGGAGTGCATGGAAACAGTTTTGGCGGACACGTTCTCGCAGCGGTGAACCAGACGACGAGGGGCGTCTACGAAATCGACGAAGATAATGGTGTTGTTGTATGGAGCTGTCCACCTCAGGACAGGAGCATAAACTGCTTTTTCACGTTGAAGCCGCACGCCGCCATAAGGCTGGGGATCGCGGAACTCGACGGCAACCTAACGGTCTTCAACCACGAAGCAGGCGGAGGTTTTGTCGCGGTCGACCGCGACTGCAGGCCTCGATGGGGAGTGATGAAACCCTTCACAGCCGGTGGCCGCGAAGCCTATAGGCCCTCGTCGACGGGGCTTTACGAAACAACTCACGTCTTCCAAACACCGTACGGCCTCGTGGGAATAATCGACTGGGACGGGACCGACTATTCAACGGTCTACGAAATCCTCGAGCCGCCTAGAAACACGGCCCTCTACTGGCTTCTGGCGAACAGGAGGCAGGCGTTTTCGACGGAGGAGTTTCTCGACCCACCCGTCGAAACGGGAGAATGGACTGAAACGGTTTTCCAAGCGGTGAACCACGGCGGGGGAAGGCTCCGCCTCAAAATATACGGCACCTATTCTCCGGTCGTCGACGCCCGTGATTCGTCATCGTGGCTCCCTGTTAAGGTCCTCCGTGTCGAGCCGGGCGGATTCGGTGATTTTCGGGTTGAAGGTTTTTCAGCCGTCCGCGTGGCCGTTTCCTCCGAAGGCATGACGGAATATTCGGTTTATGTGGTCAACAGGTCGTGACACATTTTCGCACCGCTCTCTCAATTTATCAACCGCCTCGGCCAATTAGTCGTTGAAATGGGAAGAACCGCTCCAACCTACCGCCAAATGCTCGAGGCGGAGGTGAAAAGTTGGACGGAATTCCGGAAAGCTTTGCTCAAAAACGAGCGGGAAGCTTTCGACAGGCTTGTCAGCCAGTCTTTCCGCTACGTCCACGCCGGAACCATGAACCTCTTCCGCAAACCATTCGACAACTTCCTAATGTCAACCATGTTATCGCACGAAGAAAGACTCTGGGCCCTCGAACAACTCCTCAAACAATCGATGCACATAGACGGGCTCGGAAGAATGGCAGGAACGGCGGACCTACGGCAATTTTTCGAAGAATGATTTTTTAGCACGTTTACATCTTTTCATTCCGCCTCGAGGGCCCGTAGCTCAGCCAGGTTAGAGCGCCAGGCTCATAACCTGGTGGCCGTGGGTTCGAATCCCACCGGGCCCAGCTAAAGCCCGAGATAATGTTTCTTCAGATGTTCGTTTTCCTGCACTTCTTCCCTTTTTCCCGATATGGCTATCCGGCCGTTTTCCATGACGTAGGCGTGGTCGCATATGGAGAGGGCCCTCTCGACGAACTGATCGACAACGAGGAATGTGAATCCTTTTTGCTTAAGTTCGACGAGTTTGTCGAAGATGAGTTCGACGACTTTGGGGGCGAGGCCACTGCTCG
>JANWZT010000014.1 GCA_025054515.1 Candidatus Caldarchaeum sp. | reverse complement strand
TGACGCGGAATGTTGTGACAGCTCGTGAAAACGAAAAAGTTATAGAGGCTGTCGAGAGGATGAAAAAGAATGGCTTTTCTTGTCTGGTAGTCGCCGAAAGAAACCGGGTGGCCGGGATAGTGACTTTGATGGATGCTCTTGAGCCGATAGCGAGGCAGGCGGAGGAAAGCCTCAGACCCATCGTAATAGAGGTTAGCTACAAGATGGATAGAATTGACGTGGATGACAAAAAAGGTGTGATGGAGGTGGCGGACAAATTTGTCCAAAGGTTTCGGAAAGCACTGGGAACAGGAGTTCTGAGCCTATATTTCAAGGAACACCGTGAAAAACACGGGGACATGAGGTTAATTCACTGCAGGGCGCGTCTGAACTCGGACCGGCATCAGTTTGTGGGAGTGGGTGAAGCCTGGCGCGCCGACCTCGCGGCTCGAACGGCTCTCAAAACTATTGAAAGGCAGTTTCTCGTGAAGAAGGAGCTTGCGGCACGTTATCCGTTCGGGAACGAGTTTTTGATGGGGTTGGCGGAATCCTATTGACTGGTTTTGCGGTTTTCGACTTCTATTTCCATCACCAGAGCGCCGATGTATCCGCATTTCCTGCAGACGTAGAGTTTTCCGAGATATCCACCGAGGTAGAGGTCTGTTTCGGGCTTTCCACAGATTGGACAGATTTGGAGGTTGGTTTTCTTCAAACGGCTCCTGCCTTGGCTTTTCCTGCATGTGCGAGAACGCTGATTCTTGCGGCGATGTTTTTGGCGGCTTCGGTGAAAGCTTTCGACGCCGGCGAAGACGGGTTTGCGAGGACGATGGGTTTTCCTTCGTCGTAGAAGACCGAAACTTCGGATGTCAGCGGAATTCTGCCGAGAATTTCAACGTCAAGCTGTTTCGCCATCTCATCTGTAACGCTAGCTCCGAAGAGCCGCGACTCCCTGCCGCATCCGGGGCACACGTAGTAGCTCATGTTTTCGACGACGCCGATTATTTGGATGCCCAAACGACGGAACATCTGGAGGGCTTTGGCGGCGATGACTGCCGCCGCCTGCTGAGGCGTGGTGACTATTACGACGCCCGTTAATGGCATGGTTTGGGCGAGTGTTAGGGATGCGTCTCCGGTGCCCGGTGGTAAGTCGACGACGAGGTAATCGAGCTCCCCCCATTCAGCGTCGGTAAGAAGCTGTTTCACCGCGCTTGCGACAAGTGGGCCGCGCCAGATAACCGCGGTGCTTTCGTCGACAAACAGACCCAGCGACATCACCTTGATTCCCAGCATGATGCGTGCCGGCTCAACTTTCTTATTTTCCGTGAGCCGCGGGGGCTGGACGATTTTCACGATTTTCGGAATGGTCGGGCCATAGATGTCTGCGTCGACGAGCCCGACTTTTGCACCCATCAGGGCGAGGCTGCAGGCAAGGTTGATGGCCACCGTTGTTTTTCCTACTCCGCCTTTTCCGCTGGCGACCGCGACGATGTTCTTGACGTTGGGGAAGCCGCCGCCAACGGGCTTCGCTGACCATACGCGTGCCGTAACCTTCATTTCAACCGATTTAACTCCCGGCAGCGACTCTACCGCGGAGCGCGTGCTTTCCTCAATCGATTTATTGTACGGGCATGCGGGTGTCGTCAACTCAAGAGTGAACTTCACTTTTCCGTCTGAGACAACCAAGTCCTTGATCATGCCGAGGGAAACGATGTCGATTTTCAAATCTGGGTCTATCACGGTGCGTAGAGCCTTTAGAACCGTCTGCTCATCAATCAATACCATTTTCCAGTGGGCTGCTGCTCTTATAGCTTTTTCTTTCACAAAATCTCTTTGGAGGCCCGCCAAGCCTCGTCGTCGACATGATGGATTGTTTTGATGATTTTTCCTTTGACGAGTTTCGTCGCTTCGTCGGAGCTGGTCAGGGCTTTTCCGACCGCGAGTGGTTTGGAGTGGGCGATGTCCCGGATGACGACCGTGTCTCCTGTTTGGAAGACATCCATGCGAACTATTCCCGGCCTCATGACGTCTGCTCCAGATGCCACGTGTGGGACGGCGCCCATGTCAACCCAGACGGAAGAAAGTTTTTCGAGAAGAGGGGTATTGGTTTCGACGAGAACGGGAACGGCAGTGGTGTCGGTCACCAAAAACAAGAAGCCAGCTACGGCGACGAGCCTTCCGCCAGATAGTTCAACCGATTCGACGCCTTTTTTCACGGCTTTCTTCAAGTTGATGCCGCTGAGGAAAGGTTGGAGACTTGGCAGCAGCGTCTCTAACTCCGACGACGAAAGCGTTTTCCGCTTCAACCGGGTACGAAGGGAAGAACGGCATGATAAAAACGTCTCAGTATCTGTGGATAACCGATGCAATACTGCATGGCCCTGCCGCCATAAGGATTAATAGACGTTTTGAAAGTGGTTGGCGGATGCGGCGTTCGGGCCTTCGTGGAATTAGCGTGATTGTTTCCGCGCTCGTGGTGACCGCTATGTTGCTTTCGGTTTTCAGCGTTTTGATGGTCGCTCAAACTCGTCTTCATCAAGCGGAGATCGAGGCCATGAAAAGAGAGGCGGAGAAGGCGATGGAATCCCCGTTTCAAATATACTGGCTAAACGCAACGCATGTCAGGCTTTTCAACAACCGGACCAGCGTCGCCGTGACTCTCTCCTATTGGATAACCTCTGGGCCGGGCCTCACTGTCACAGCTCTGGGGCCGCCGGACTATACCGTTGCCCCTGGGACGTATAAGGACGTGAAAGCCGGGGACGTGCCACGGGTGGCGGGCCGGACCTATAAAGTAGTGACCGAAAGGGGAAATGTTTTCGTGGTGGGTGACGCGCCTTCGGAGTTGTATTCGGTTTTTCGGCTTGTCAGCCACCAGAAGCTGGTCAGACCCGGTTTTTCGAGCGGTGTTAACGGGCCTTTGACGCGGATATTGTTGGGCACCGGGCCTGAATTCGGCGGAGGTGTTGTCAACCTTTCTTGTGTGCAGGCGTTTCCAGCGCCCGCTTCATGCAGCGGATGGAGCGTCTCATTCAGCCCGTCGAGTTCGATGACTGTTACGTCAGGCGGCGCCGCCTACGTTGACGTATCGGTTGACATCCCCGTGGGAACACCGGTTGGAAGTTATTTCATCCGTTTGAGGGCCGATACGGGCGGGTTCGTGAAAGATTTTCTGATGCATGTTTTGGTGGGAGATTTTGAAGTTGAGCTGAGGCCTGATTTCGTGAAGTTGGGGAGGGGATGCGCTGCCGCCGCGGAGGTGGTTGTCGTGCCGAACAACTACGACGGCTCGGTGTCTTTTAAAATAACCTACTACGACCCTCCCAACGAAGCCGTCTACTTCGCCTTCTCCCCTGACCCGCTCGACCTGAAAACCGGACACACAACCGCCGGCTTGATGATATATGTCAACTACGCCCTCACACCCGCGACAATCACAGCTTTTCTCGAAGCTTCCGACGGCCTCGGGCCAGCGAAGGGAATCAAATTCGAAATCTACGCCTTCGACAGACTGCCCGTTGACCAGTGCTGAAATTGGCCAAACCAAGGCTCGGTAAGTAAAACCTAAAAAATATGTGCTGGACAAGGGCACGATAACCTAAAATCCATATTCTCCGTATGAACTTACATGAGTCGAAAGCCTTCACTCGGTTTGAGCGGATTGGTCGCGGCCATTCTATTGATTGCGATCGTTGTGGCGGCGGCTGTGGTGGTTTCGGGTGTTTTCTTCAACCTCGCCGGCATCGCTGGACGAAGACCCACCGCAATCATAGACCAAATCAAACTCGTCGCAACGCCGGCTGGCGCGGGAACATGGACCATAGTAGTCAAAAACACGGGAGACGTACCGATAACAGCGCTGGCCGTTACCTACCCAGCGGCAACCTGCAACCCAGCAATCACCTTCCAATACGGCACGGCCGCAGTTAGTTCGACCAACCCTGTTCCGCCCGGAGCCACTGCTACGGGTACGGCGAGCGCCGCTACTGGTTGCTCACTTGGAACGACCTACAGGGTTACGGTTCAGGTGACTTTCGCCGACAACTCCCGGCAAGACTTGTCTACAGCGGCAACCGCCTCCATAGCGTAAACATCCACCCCTTTTTCTCCATGAATTCCCGCGGCATCAGCTACCTGTTGGCTGTTCTAATTGTTCTCGCCATAACTTTAGTCGCGATTGTTGTCTTTTCTTCCGCCGTGGGATTCCAGACTCAAACACTGGCCGTTTTTTCGGAGGTTGAAATCCGCAAGGTCGGAGAAAGCCTCGTGATAGCTGAGTTCCACAGGCCTTCCAGCACCTTCGTGGTGTACAACAACGGGTTGGTACCCACCTGTTTCGTCGAAATGACGCTGGTCGGAGGCCCGTCGTTCTACAACAACCCATCATGCACACCCATCCAACCAGGCCAACACCAAATCATACCAACAGGCCTCGTGAACCCACCCCAAAAATTCACAGTACTCGCAAGAACAATCAACAACAAAATCATAACCTACACCATCAGCTAAAAACAGCGCATACATTTATTTCGACGACAAACATGACATAATGTGCGGGGGTTGCCAAGCCTGGTCAACGGCGCAGGGTTCAGGCCCCTGTCCCGAAGGGGTTCGTGGGTTCAAATCCCACCCCCCGCACGGTTAGCATTATTAGTTGGTTTGTTGACTGTACTGTGGTATATTGGGTAGCATGAACGGTTCCAACGTTGTCGTCGACGAGTCTGCTCTGCGTTTAGGTGTTGCGGCGGATTATGCGGCGGAGTCGGGGTTGCGGGTGTTTGTGCATCGTTCGTTGTTAAAGTATTTGATGGAAAGAGCGTTCGCGGGAGATTTGGCTTCGCTTGATGGGTTGAGGAGGCTAACTTCGGCCTCTAAGTCGCATGTGGAGTTTGTCGGCGAGGCGACCGACGTTGGCTGGCGCGACGCCGTGCTCGAGTACTGCCGGAAAAACCACGAAACCCTCTTCACTTCCGACCCGCTTGTAGCACGCGTCGCCGAATCTATGGGCGTCAGATACCGGTACATCGTTCCCGAACCGCCCATCCACATCGAATCAGTCTTCACGGGCGATGTTATGAGCCTCCACGTTAAAGAAGGCCTCGAGCCTCGTATCAAAAGAGGACATCCCGGCCGATGGGTTTTCGAATCGATAAGGGAGAGGCCCGTCACCCGGACAGAGCTGGAATCCCTCGTCGCCTACATCATGAAAACCGCCTACGATGTCTTCGGTACAGAGGCCTTCGTGGAAGTCGACAAATCAGAGCTAACCATTCTCCAGCTGGGACAGTTCCGCATCGTCATCACGCGGCCACCGCTTTCAGACGGCATGGAAATGACCGTGGTCAAGCCCGTGATGAGGGTCAAGCTCGAAGACTACCGTCTGCCGCCGAAAGTCCTCGAAAGGCTGGAGAAAAGAGCGGAAGGCATACTGATAGCCGGGCCCCCGGGTATGGGGAAATCCACCTTCGCCCAAGCCCTCGCCGAACACTACCGCAACATGCGTAAAGTCGTCAAAACCGTCGAAAGCCCACGCGACCTTAACCTCCCACCCGACATCACCCAATACTCGAAAAGCGCCGCCAAAGACGGCGAAATCCATAGCGTCCTCCTCCTGAGCAGGCCCGACTACACCGTCTTCGACGAAATGCGTGAAGCAAGAGATTTCGAGATGTACATCGACCTCCGCTACGCAGGCATCGGAATGATAGGAGTCATCCACGCCAGCACACCCATCGACGCCCTACACAGAATAGCCAACCGGGTTGACATCGGCGTCCTACCATCCATCGTCGACACTTTAATCTTCATGGACAAGGGCCGGGTAGCCAGCATCCACACCCTCGAAATCGTTGTTAAAGTCCCGGCGGGCCTAAAGCGCGCAGACCTTGCCAGACCAACCGTTGTAGTAAAAGATTTTCTCAACGATGAAGCCGTCTACGAGCTCTACGTCTTCGGCGAACGAGTATTCTTCGTCCCCGTCAAGCCGTCGGAAGAAAGAAACAACGAACTCATTCTCTTCCGACGCATCATCTCCAAACATCTCTCAGATTTCAACATCAACTATACGGGCGACAAACTCGTCATCAGCATCAACCCCGAAGAAATGAGAACATACTTCAAGAAATGCCAGAACAAAGTGCTCAGGCTCGCGAAACAGGTCGGCCTCAACGTCGAAGTGACCCCCAAGCAGTGACCACCATTTGATAACAGAGGTTTACGCCGCCTCTGAAAAATCTGAAAAAACCGTCTGCAACGTCTGCCGCGGCTTTGCCCGCTTCTGCAAGATCAGCACATGCCCCTACTACCGCAGCATATTCAACGAATCAGTCGCCAGAAAGCTTTCATCAAAAACTATAACGGGGCCTTCACCTCCGACGGTGCTGGTGGGCGAAAAAGGCTATCCGAAAGTCGTCGTCGGCCCAGCAGTCTCCATAGCCGACGTCATGCGACCCGAGCTGCTGGACAAGCCACGGGAATGGCTCAACTCTAATTTGGAAGACCTGCTAAAACTGCGGTTGTCGCTTTTTTTCGGAAGGTCGTTGAGGCCCGTGAAAGCCGCGTCGAAGCCCGAAGAACTCATCTACATCGTCCAAGAATCAGCCGCATCCGCTAAACCCATCGAAATCGAGCTGACCATCATGGGAACGCCTTCTTCCTCACCCGGGTTCGGCATCCGGTCGGCCCCATACGGGCCATCCGCAAAAATCGAAACGATCACGTTGGTCGGGAATGTTTCAGTCCCCCGCCGAGTCGACAACTACATCCACGACCAAGACATATCAGCGTCCAACGCCCTCGCAACTCTCTACTTCACGGGCTTCGACGAATACTACCTGTCAAGAGTTTTCTCAGCCGGCGTTATCGGCCGAAAAATCGAAAGAAAACTCGTCCCAACCGAATGGAGCATCACGGCCGTCGACGACATCTTGTCCAAAAGACTTTACGAAAAAGTCCGGCACCACAACATCATCAACGAATACCGGCTTCACAGCTTCAGCGCAGTCGAAAACGCCGGCCACATAATCCTCACACCAACCCCGTGGATGTACGAGTTACTCGAAGGATGGCTAAAACACGCAAACCAACCTCCCTATTCAGACCACGAACACTTAACGCCCAGAAAAACATACGCTGAAAAAACAGGCGGCGCATACTACGCCGTCCGGTTCTCAATCCTTAGACATCTCGCCGCACGAAAAGAGCAAAGCGGAGCCATCGTCTTCTTCGAAATCTACCCCCGATGGATACCTCTCGGAGTGTGGCGGTTCAGGGAAATAGTCCGTAAAGCACTCGAACAACCGCCCGAAAAATTCCAGACCCTCGAAGAAGCACTTGAAATGGTTTCAAAACGCTTGACCATCCCGCTGAACAAATACATCGCCCAAAGCAAGATCATCCCATTTCTCAGAAAACAGCAGAAACTCGGCTAAACCACTCTATCCGCCACTTCCCGAAGTAGACGCATCGTCTCAGCAAGCATATCCCGCGTCTGCCTCGAATCCCGCGCAACCATCTCCAAGAGTCACCCTTTCAGCGAAGACGCCCATCCGCTTGACGAATTCCTTTAAATCACTCCGAAACTCCTTACCAAAACAGCGAAATTCATTCTTGAACTCTTGGAACTCTCCGAAAAACACGGGATTCATCCCAGTAACTCATGAAAACAGATTCATGGCTCCAAACCCTTCCTCCAATTCGTCAGGCAGTCTGTTGTGCCTGATTCCGAAAAACTTGAGTTGGGTTTTTGTCTTCCTTCTGTTCGATTGTTTTAACGCGTGCCGGCGGTGGCGGACCCTTGATGAATTCGATAACAGTGACCGACCCGTCTTTTTCGTTTCTGACTTAGTCCGAGTTCTCGCACAAACCCTCTGTAACCTACTCTTTATACTCGTCCGTTAATTTTGAGGAGCCGCGCCTTCAAAACCTGTACCTGCTGCTTGAAAACTACCTAAAAACATGCTTTCGGCGTATGCTTCAGCCGGGTTTCATAAAGCTTTAAGACGGTAGGCAGATTCGGTATGGTATGCCTGAGTTTTCGTTGAGGCTTGAGTTGATGTTCGCCCTCGTGGCTTTCATCTGCTTTGGGTTGACCGATTTTTTCCGTAAAAAAGGTGCCGCAGCTGGGGCGAACCCGGTAGGATATCTGCTAGTTGAAACCATCGTGGTACTCTCAGCCGTCCCTCTGGTTGGGTTGCTGCTGTATGGAAAAATTCCAGACCTCTCCCACGGAACGGTTCCCTACGCTTTGCTATCCGGCGTAACCATCATGGTTGCCTTGGTTGCTCTGATGTCAGGTTTAGGCGTCGGTGAAGGAAGCGTCGTCATACCTGTGTCTCGTCTCGGGCTGGCGTTGGCGACTTTGCTGAGCTTAGTTTTCCTGAGTGAATCGGTTACGTGGAGCAAGTTGGCGGGCCTCGGGTTGGCGGTCGCCGCCGTCTACCTACTGTCTAGATGATGTCCTCAAGGGGTGTTTTGACGTACCAGCTGTGGCCGCATCGGGGACAGTAAAGGCTCCAGACTTTCCGCACCTTTGAGTCGCTAGGTTTCGTGGGAATAGTTAACCGGTATCCGCATTTTGGGCAGACATATTCGTCTTCGGCGGTCATATGGTCATCCTTGCGTCGTGTTTCACCCAGTCAGGATACGTGTATTGTTCGGCGCGGTAGTCGGGCCTGTAGGGTTTAACGTCGACCACCGGCGTGCCGTCGAAGAGGTCGAGGCCTTCGACGTGAAGAAACCTGCCATCCCTACGCGTCAGCTTCACCAAAGTAAGCCCCAAAGGATTGGGCCTGACCGGTGAATCAGTCGAAAAAACACCCAACGTCGGCAGATCCTCTTCGCGGAAACCAAGCCGCAAAAGCCGCCGCGGCTTCACCTTCAGCAGATTCCTATATTCCGGCTTAGCCTTATGAAGAATCGAAATAATGAACAGGTGGGAATAGTTTTCCACACCGTCCAAAGCTTCTTCATATGCCGGCAATATTTCCACAACACCTTTCACGGCACCGGCGTTCGCTTTAACAAATTCGTCGTCAGCTTCAACCCTCACGTATCCCACGATCTTAAGCTCCACGCCGCCAAACACGTAAGGCAACATATAAAGGAGGCGCAAAAAAACATAATTTCAATCTCCGGGACAGATACGTATCACAATTCGTAATACGAAACTCCGGCTGCAAATTAAACATAAACCTAAAGGGTTTTTCACGTGCTTAACGATACGAGGAACAAAGGCAAATTTTCTTTATTCAACTTCATGAATTTACTGACCCAAGGGCATAGACGAAATTTAGCGAAAAAGGGGGAGAGCGAGATTTGGTTTATTTCGTCGGGTAGCCATTTTCAGGGAAGGCCAAACCAGTTAGCGTATGTCGGGTCTTTGGCCCACCACGCGTTCCATTTGCAGCATGATTGTAAATCAATATGTATATGGATTTGCAATAGCGTTGCTAATGCTTTAAATATTCAACGCGCCGGGGGTGGGATTTGAACCCACGCGGCCCAGAAGGGCCACAGGCTCTCAAGGCCTGCGCGTTGTCCGCTCCGCCACCCCGGCCCACGTTAAACAACATGACCGAAACTGCATTTATGTCTTAACCGCGAGCTTCCAGCTCTAAGCTTTCGCGTACACCTCTATCCCGAACTTTTCAGTAGCCTCTAAAGAGTCTTCGTCCGCGTAGGTGGGTGACCACTATTTTTCTGTCAGCAGTTTTCCCGTTTTATTTTCCGGCCGAATTCCATGACGTCGGACCGTTGGGCATGTGATTTGACTTAGTGTTGTGGCCCCGTATCTGACTGTGACGTCGACGGGGCTCGGACAGCCGTAGACATAGTCATCGTAGGATGTCTATTTTTCCACAGCCAATCCCAGCTCCTTCTCCAGAACCAAGCCTTCCCTAAAGGCTGATTCACTCATTATTCCCCAACGCATCGAGACGCCTGTTCATCGATTCGAAACCCTTCATCAAGTCAGCCTTCAGCCTGTTGGTTTCTTTCCTCAGAGACGTGAGCTCCTCGTCGTGTCGTTCAAAACCAGCGATCATGTCTTCGCGCAGTTTAGCTATTTCTTCATCATCTCTTCTGAATCCAGCAACCATATCTTCACGAAGGTTGACGAGCTCGCCTCGTGCTTATCCAATCTTTTAAGTTCCTCCATGCCGAGCAACCCCGCTAACGCGTAGCGGAATTCTTCGTTTTCTTTCAGTAGTTTGAAGATGTTTTTGGGCGGATGGCCAAGGCTTTCCAGGATGGGGAAGGCTTTTGTGTTTTTAATGTGTTTGGCCGTGCTGTATGAGGTTTATGATAGCTAGTGTGTAGGCGAGTGCTTCTTCTGTTCTTATGGTTTTGACTGCTTGATGTGGTGCAAAGTTAACAGTGATTGTGTAGAGGCTGTCGTAGCTGAGGCCGAGGTCTTCGGCTATTTGTTTGAGGCCTTTTTCAGCCGACCCGAATACGACGCATGCTTTGCCCGAGGAGGTGAGCAGGTTCTTCAGTTCTTGAAGCACTTCTCCGACTGGTTGTCCCAGTCGTGAAGTCGCTATTCTTACCGGATACTTTGACAGTTCTTCAGCTAAGCTGTCGACGATTCTGACACGGTATCCTGCGTAAACTTCTTCGGTTTTTCTCGGCACAATCCGGTATTTTATCCGGCCTTCTCTGACTGTTACTTTGAGGGTGACGATTGTGTTTCTGGGTAGTTTTTTCTTGATTCTTAGTGGTTTTCCGAGTCCGGCTTCGAGGAGGGATGTTTCCCCAGATGCTGTGACGAGTGCTTGGCGGTAGTGTGTTCCCTCTGTTTTTGAGGCGGTTGTTTCGGGATGTGTTGGTATGTTCAGGGGCGGCAGCAGGCCTGCGTACCGGAGGCTGTGTTTGATTGGGTAGAGTTTTTTCCTTAGGTATGGTGCTGTTGCGAGGTAGTCGAGTATTTCTTTGACGAATCGGGCGTTCTTGACGTCGGGAGAGCCGGGTTTGTCGGGGTAGAGGACTACTTCGGGGATTCTGAAGGTGGCTAAAGTTCTTCCCACCCATCCTATGCGCAGCGTTGCTTCCCGCATGCTCGGCACGTCCGACGTGAACGAATGGGGCAAAAGAACAGATGTTTTCGTGGGCAAGTTTCTTTCGCCGCCGATTTCCCGCTCAGATGTCGAGAACGAATCTGACGGCGTTTTTTGCCGTGTCTATTTCCATCAACGCGTAGGTCGGCGATTTGACAGCCGTCCCGGTTTTGTGTTTTTCCCTATCGTATTTGACGCCGGCGACCACGCCTTCCAGCCTGTAGCCATCGTTTCCGCGGATCTGTTCTACTTTGATTTGTGTGCCGACTATTTGCTGAATTTCGAAGACGTGGAGGAGTTTTTCCAGCCAGTCGTAGAGGAGTTCATGCAAATCGGCGCCGGATGCTTCGACTTTGATTTGCAGGTCCGCTCCTTCCGCTTCTGGTATGATTGTCCTGAATAGGGCGAGCCCGGCCTGTTCGAAAGCTTCTTCAAGGGTTTCGCCGTAGGCTTCGAGGTAGATGTCGGCGGTGTGCTTCAGCTGGTGGAAACCCCGCTTTCCCATCCTGCTAAGGGAGGGGATGCGTTTGTTTTATGTTTACCATTCTTCTTCGACGACTGTTCTGCTCCGTCTTCTCGCGATGATTGTTGCTGTGACGGCTGCGGCGGCTACAGCGACCAAGCTGCCATAAACTATGGATATTGCTGTTTCTGGTGGGAGGGCGGGGTTTTGTAGTGTTTCTGTTGAGATGGATTGGGTTGGTGTTTGGGTTGTGGTGGTTGTGATTGTCGTTTCGATGATGTCGATTGTTACCGTGTAAGCGCCTCCTCCCCCGACTCCTCCTTGGTTGGAGATTCTTAGGTAAAGGGGTTTTGGTGCTGGGTCTTCGCTGGTCAGCGTTATGGTTGCGGTGCCTTGCACTGTTCGGTTGCTTCGTAGTCCGTAGCCGGTTTGGTCGAGTACTGCTATTTCGTAGCTGTTTTCCAGCCCTGTGGTCAGAGTGGCGGTGAGCTTTTTGCCTTTACCGAGAGAAACAGTGAGCAGGAAAATGTCGACGTGGTCAAGGCCCTGCGTCGAAGAAGCCAGATATCCTGAAACTATGGTCGGCTGCCCGGCCTGTATAGCTCCTATCTGTATCGCTCGGTCGGTTTTGTCCGGCGCCTCCACGTTGCCGGTGTCAACCAATCGGTCTATTCCGACCGCTATTTCATAATCTGCTTTAGCCGGCCTCGCTTCCGAAAATATTCCTATTTTGAAGCAGATAGCTGTAGGCCGGTTGTCTCCGAAGTTGGCGTGAAGCCATTTGAAGCTGTATTCCTGCGGGCCCCCAGCCTGTATTGTTTGGATGCTGTCGATGCGGGTGAACTGGTTGGTTCTTATTTCCCACATCATCAGCATGTTCAAGGCCGTCGACGTGTTGGTCGTGACCTTCACCACTAAGCTGAGCATTTCGCCGGGCTTCAGCATCTCGAGCCGGTAAAACTTTTCCTGCAACCTTCCCGCCAAAACCCCTTCCAGCAACGGCAGCTGCGATGCGGAGAGGTCTATTTTGTTCTCAGTCGTTACGCATGGGTCCTGTGTCTGCGACGGCGACACACTCAACGCCGTCAAAATTGCAAACACCATGAATATGACGGCTACAGGCGGCATTCTATGGATGCGCCGGGCCGTCCTCTTAAAAACGTTTTCCACATCAACTTTTCTCGAATTCCTCGGTTATTACTCCGTCAGCTCGTCTCAAGCCCCGGCTCGAAAGTGATTCCCTTCACCTGACGATCACCGCTACACGCACTACTTGTCTGCATCAATCTTGCTAACCGTTTAGGCTTGTTTGGCAAAAAGAGTGGGGGAGTTTAAAAAAGGGGGTGTTTGGGGTGTTTATTTCTTGGGTGGTGCTGCTGGGTAGATGCCGAGGCGTCTGCCTCTCCATCTAATGTATTCGCTGACGATGACGACGACTACGATGACCAGCAGTATCAGTCCGATGATCAGCGCAAGGAATGTCGCGAAGGTCATCGGTACTCCGAGTAGGACGGTGTAGAGGTCAAGGGTTATGGTTGCGCTGCGTACTCCGCGTGCTACGTTTGCGCTCTGGCTGAACTGTTCGTAGGTAGCACTTACCGTGTAGTCCGCCCCGACGACTTTGCTGAAGACTGCTGCGCCGCTGCTGTCTGTGCTCGTGGTTGCTATCGGTGTTCCGCCACGGACCAGCTGGACCGTTGCGCCCTGTATGGGCTGGCCAGCGGCTCCGCGGACGAGGACGGTTATGTCGTAGACGCCTGCCTGCAGTGTAGCGCTGAGCCTGCTCGCCGTGAACCTTACTCTGTCGCTGCCGATTTCGGTGCCTTCTTTGCGTACGCTGATGGCGTATTCGTTGTCAAGGGGTACTTGTCCGACGATGAGTACACCCATGCTGTCTGTCGCGCCTACGGCTTGTCCGCCGAATGTTATCTGCGCTCCCGCGACCGGCCTGTCGTCAAAGTCGACCACTTTGATGGTGATGTCGTCGACCGGGATGGTTATGCTGCCTCTGCTCTGCAGTCCGGCTGGCGAGTCTCTGACTGCCGCGCGGGCTGTTGTGCCATAGACGCTGGTCCATTCGACGGTAAAGTCGTATGTTCTGCCGTCTGGTACTCTGAGGATTGTGAATATACTGTCAGGCCTCAGTTGGACGTCGTCGTCTCTCACGAGGTTCGGGGCGACGGATACCCGTGCTCCTGATAGTGGCCTACCCTGTCTGTCAACGACTGCGAATGATATGTCTCTGAGCGCGAGGACGACCGTGCCTTCGACTGTTCCGACGTTGGCTCTGCTGACGTCGAATGTTCTCCGGCCTACTTCGGCTCCTCCTGGGCCTGGCCAGAGGGCTACGATGTCGTATGTGCCTCTCGCTATCCGTCTCACTTCTACGATGCTTCCCTGTCCTGCGATGTTGAATCTTTCTGGTAGGGCCAGGCTTGGCGCGCTGAAGACGTACGCGGGGTCAGCTGGTCTCTGTGCGTCGCCGTAGACGAACCGTATCCGTAGGTCGAAGATGCGTGTGATGACGTCGAAGCTTCTGCCCCAGCCTGCCGGCGGGCAGCTCGCCAGTATCTCAAGGAAGGCTGTGCTGTACGGGTAGTAGAAGTCGCCTGCGAGTTCGCAGATTCTCCTGCCACGGAACGTTTCCTGTCTCCAGCCGTCGCCGTTTGGCCATGGTCCTGCTTCGGCTGTGTATGCGAATCCGAGCGGTATGTCCGGTTTCTGTGTTTCCTGCGTCGTTTCGTCGTCTCTGCTGTCGTAGGCGATGGGCCATTTGGCGAAGCTGTTGACCGGCCATGTTGGGTCGCCGTTGGCGCCTATGCCGAGGTAGTTTACTCTCTGGATGAACACGCCTCCGGGTTTCCTGATGGGCATCGGTACGATTCTTCCGTCTGGTCCTGCGTAGCTCCATGCGGCGGATTTGCCTGTCTGCGCGTCTACGAGCTGGTAGAACGCGCCCGGTAGTGGTCTGCCGTTGAAGTCGGTGATGCGTGCCGAGACGTTCTGGAATTCGAACATCTTGATGAAGGGCCGGTGTGCTCTGTTGTCGGGGTCGTTGCTGTAGGCCACGACTCTGGTTTCCCGTGGTCTGCCTTCGAAGGCTGTGCCGTAGCCCATGTACTGTATCCCGAGGTCGACTCCGGGTATGCGTAGCTGGTCTCCAGTCACGAGGTTAACTGGTCTGCCGGTGATGGGGTCGACCGCGCGTCTGATGTAGTCGCTCCAGTAGGTGCTGGTTGTTCCTCTGTTGGGGTTGTCCGCTCCGTCCTGTCCTTCTCTGTCGTCAGCCCAGATTCTTTCGGGTGGAGCGACAGCTGTGATTCTGAGGGTGCTGCCTCCCCAGATCACCGTGGATGGTGTGTCGCCGCTGCGTAGGCTGACGAGGCCTACGTCCTTGCCGGCTAGGCATATGTCGACGGTTTTGTCGCCGACGCGGATTCTCGCGGGTGCTGTTGTTCTGTCGAAGCTAATCGCTGGGAATGTGGCGCCGCGTGGCGGTAAGATGCTGCCAGTTACCCGGTATCCGACGAGTGGTCCGCAGTCGTAGCTGCCGAGTTCGAGGTCTCCGACCTGCCAGAAGACGGGGATTTCTACGTCGGTGGCGTTGAGTTTGATGGCGACTGTCTTGGCGCCGGGTGCCGGTGTTCTGACGCTGGTTCTGGTGAGGGCGTAGCCGGGTATGGGTTCGAAGCTGCCGAATCCATCGGCTCCACGGTACCATGTGATGTCGAAGGGTGGTTCGCCGAACAGCATCCATGCGAAGCGGAAGATGGGCTGGCTTTCGTCTCCTGCGCTGAGCCTTGTCCATACGAGCTCGTAGTGGTCTCCTGCCGCTGGTGCGGGAGCTGCTCTGCTCCATGCGCCTCTGCCGAA
>JANWZT010000149.1 GCA_025054515.1 Candidatus Caldarchaeum sp. | reverse complement strand
ATGATTTTCGGACTTATCGCACATATCTACCGTCACGCGATGCAAACTGTTGAAAAGAGGCCCGCAACGGCCGTTCCTCAAACCACCTAAATTTTGTTTAATACAAAATCTTTTAAGCAGACGATGGATTAATCGGACGTGGCTGAACCCCTCGTCGACGGCTTCGGCAGGGTAGCGCGGAAACTCCGACTCTCCGTAACCGACCGCTGTAACTTTAGGTGCGATTTCTGCATGCCGCTGCACCCAGTCTGGATGCCGCACTCCGAAATCCTCACCTACGAGGAGATGACGAGAGTTGTGCGAATACTCGCCGACATGAACGTCACCAAGCTTAGGCTGAGCGGAGGGGAGCCGTTGATGAGGCGGGACATCGAGAAAGGTTTGAAGCTTTTCCGGTCGGTCGAAAAACTCGAATCCATATCGATGACGACGAACGGATACTTTCTCGCAGAGAAGGCGAAGGCCCTCAAAGAATCGGGTCTGAACAGCGTAACCGTAAGCCTACACAGCCTCAAACAGGAAAGATTTGAAGAAATTGTGGGAAGGAAAGATGTTTTTGGCAAAGTTCTCGACGGCATAAAAACAGCTAAAGCCGTGGGCCTTCACCCAGTCAAGATAAACTGCGTCATCACCCGTGGATGCAACGAAGATGAAATCATCGACTTCGTCGAGCTGGGCAGGCAGGCGGGGCTGTCGATCAGGTTCATCGAATACATGCCCTTCGACGGCCGTCATCCATGGGATTCTTCACGCCTCGTTCCCGGCTCAGAAATCATCGCAAAAATCGAGGAAAAATATCGTCTCCTCAAGCTTCCGAGGGAGCCGGGAAGCACCTCGGTCAGCTACGAATTCGCCGACGGCTCAGCGGGCAGCGTCAGCGTCATCACCTCGATGACCCAGCCTTTCTGCGGCGACTGCGACAGGATACGTTTGACAGCCGACGGAAAGATCGTTCCCTGCCTATTCAGCCGGGATGAATACGACGTCAAAAAACTGCTCCGAGGCGGGGCTTCTGACGAAGAAATAGCGTCTTTCATCAGGGATAGCTTCCGGAAAAAATTCGCTGGCGTCGAGACGCTTTTGAAGAAAAAGAAGGTGGAGCCGTTGGTGAGGCCTATGCACACGATAGGCGGGTAAGAAAATCTGCAGATTTATTAGAAACCGGTGTCTCTACGGATTTGGCGATTGGGTTGGGCAACGGAGAATTCGCTGCACGCCATCTCAAGAAAGTGCGTAACAGATTCCGCTGGGCTGTCCGAAAATACCGTATACGCATGCTGGGTTTGAAGGAGAAGACAGACCCTCTCGAAGGAGCCCCCATGGCCCGCGGCATCGTCGTCCAAAAAGTCGGCATAGAGTCCCGTCAGCCAAACTCCGCCGTCCGAAAATGCGTCCGCGTCCAGCTCATCAAAAACAGCAAAGTCGTCACCGCTTTTCTGCCCGGAGACGGAGCCCTCAACGTCGTCGACGAACACGACGAAGTCGTTGTCGAAGGTATCGGCGGCTCGATGGGCAAATCTATGGGAGACCTGCCCGGCGTACGCTATAAAGTCACGATGGTCAACGGCGCACCCCTCAACCTACTCATCACCGGCGAAGTGAAGAAGCCCAAACGGTAGACAAGTTAAGGTGTCTCCTAAAAGTGACAATAGATAGTAAATAACGCGAGATTAAATACATAATAAATGCACTAAATCTTTAATTGGCATATTCATATTTACTAAGATGATGACGCATCCGAGACGAGAATTTCTATCAACAGTTTCTTCGTGTCTGCTCCTCGCTTCTCCCCTCGTTTCCCAAAGCATTTCCTCCACCTTAGGCAAAAGATACGCGATGCTGATGGACGTTGAGAAATGTTTCGGATGCATGGCCTGCGTGGTCGCCTGCGCGGCTGAAAACAACGTTCCTCTGGGCGTTTTTAGGACGTGGATAGAATATTTGGAGAAGCCCGACGGCACCAGGGTCTTCATTCCAAAGCAGTGCAACCACTGCGAGGACCCGCCGTGTGTCACGCCATGTCCCACCAAAGCCACCTACGTGACACCCGACGGGCTTGTGTTGGTCAACGATGAACTATGCATCGGATGCGGTGCATGCATTATGGCCTGCCCCTACGGAGCCCGGTACAGAAACCCCATCAAAGGCGTCGCCGACAAATGCACTTTCTGCGACCACAGGTTGGCGGAAGGCTTGTTACCCGCTTGTGTCGAAGCGTGTCCAACGGGTGCGAGAATATTCGGACCGTTAACCGAGGAAAACGAGCTTTCCAACACGGTCGAAGGCCGGCCGACGCAGGTCTTGAAACCTTTCACGGGCGCGAAGCCCATGATCTTCTACCTCGGCCTCCCAGATGAGGTGAACCGGTGAATGCTCTTCGAATATTACTATCCCAACGAGGCCGCGGCACCTCTTCTCTGGCATCCCGTTCTCTTCGCATACACTCTGTTGATTTCGGGGGCTGACTTGCTCATTCTGGCGTCTCTCGCCTACCTGTCCAATTCGCTGAGAAAAGCCGTTCCGTTGATGACCATGCTCGGGATAGGGTTCTTCTCCGTAGTGCTTCTGGGGCCTTTAGCCGACCTCGGATCACCGCATCGAGCATACCTACTTTTTCTGAACCCGCATCTGACATCAAGCTCAGCAAACCCGGGAATATCTCTGATAGCCATCCAGGGAATCTTGTGGGCCGTCGGCCTTGTCCTGGCAACAGCCTTCGCCCTCCTAACATTTTCTTACTATTCTTACCAAGCGTCGCTGTCCATGAGCGGTTTTAGACAAAAGTTTTTCAGAGTTTTCTCCCTCAACATAACGTCGACGGCAAAATACCGAGTCGTTGA
>JANWZT010000148.1 GCA_025054515.1 Candidatus Caldarchaeum sp. | reverse complement strand
ATCAGCAGAAGATTAGAGCCTTCGAGAAGTTTGGGGACGGCCTTAATCTGAGGTTCCGTCAGCTTGCCGAACCTTTCAAGCACCGCGTCTTTGAGGGGTTTGACCAGACGGTTCAAAACGTCGATACTGCTTTCGACTGAATTATTCATTTAATTCGACCAGCTTCACGCCGCACATCGGGCAAAAAACGGATTCGGCGGGGATAACGCTTTGACAGAATTTGCAGATTTTCATGCCCGGCTCCGGTGTCGAAACCACAGGTCGCTCGAAGACCGGCTCGGGCTCGGTTGATTCGGGCTTACCGGGTTCCGGAACGACTGCCTCAGCCTTTTCGATTTTCTTGGGCTTTTTGACGAGGATGTTGGCCGACACGTATCCGATCCCCGACGACAAAATCGCCGTTACACCGATGATGAAGCTTCTGATTATGGGTAGGTCTGATGGAATCGGCGAAGGCGTCCATAGGTTAAACCCCAGCAAATAGGCCGTGACGAACGAAGCGGCTCCTCCAACAACGGTGGCCAAAGCAGCAACAGATGCCGAATTCGCGACAAACCCTACCGCAAGGGCCGTAACCGTGACGGACAAGATGACCGGCTGTAACGGATTTTCCCAAATTTGTTCAAGATACTGATGTAACAAAGTTACGGCGAAGGCTACGGCCATGCTGATAGCCAATTTTGCGAGAGTCCGCATCGCAACCGGTATATGGGTTAGTCTTGGCCTATTAAAAGCATATCTTGTCTTTAGTCGACATCCATTCCGAACGTCGTTCTCATCATCTGACGGAGGATGACGAGTTTCTGGATGTCGTTAGTCCCTTCGTAGATTTTGAAAACCTGCGTATCGCGTAGAAATCTCTCGACGAGGCCGTCCGACGCGACGCCGATTCCTCCGTGAACTGTTATCGCTTTTAGAGCGGCTTTCTCAGCCACTTCCGTCGCAAAAATTTTGGCCATGGAGGCCGCCATGGCGGCTTCCGGCTTGTTTTTGTTGGCCAAGGTCGCCGACCAATATAGCATCAGCCTCGCCGCCTCCAACATCGTCAGCATCTCGCTCACGTGAAACTGAACTGCTTGAAAGTAAATCAAGGGCTTTTCGAACGCTCTTCGCTGTAGCGAATACTGGAGGGTTTTTTCAAAGCAGGCCTGAGCCACCCCGACGGCCTGGGCTGCGACTCCTATCCGACCGTGGTCGTAAGTTTCCATGGCTATTTTGAAGCCTTTTCCTTCAGCGCCGACGACGTTTTCATCTGGCACGTGAACGTTGTCCAGAATCACCTCGTTCGGATGGCTGCCCCGTATTCCAATCACTTCAATCTTCTCGCCGACCCTCAGCCCCGGCGTTTCTCTCTCGACGATGAAAAAAGTCAATCCCAGATGACGTTCCTTCCGGCTGGGCGGAGGAGACGTTCTCGCCAAAACGATGAAATAGTCGGCCTTGTCGGCGCCTGAAATGAAATATTTTCTTCCGTTGATGAGCCAGCCGCCGTCGACCTTTTTCGCCGTCGTCTCGATTCCCGCAACATCCGTTCCTGCACCCGGCTCCGTCGTCGCGTGGGCGGCGTGTTTTTCACCCTTTGCAATCTGCGGCAGATACTTCATCCGCTGCTCTTCAGTTCCGTAGGCGAAGATGGGGAAGCTGAATAGAGAGTGGATGAGGGTGGCCACGGTGAACGCTGGACATATCCGGGAAACTTCTTCGACGAAAAGCGTGATGTACATCATGTCGGTTCCCTGGCCTCCGTATTTTTCGGGAATTCCCAACCCCAAATATCCCTGTTCAGCCGCCTTTTTCAGCAATGACGGAGGAATGGTGTTGCTTTTTTCGATGTCCTTGACCAGAGGCTCGATCTCCTTTTCGGCAAAGGCCCGCACAGATTTCCGGAAAATTTCGTATTCTTCCTTCATCTCTACGGAAAAATCCAACCCAGTAGGAAAGGGAAAAACCATGTAAAGGAAAGAAGATACCAAAATTTAAGAAGTTGCTTTCGACCGCCGACGAATAATCACGGCCACGACGCTCGCCGCGATTCCCAACGCAAACAGGACGTACGCTGTTCCACGGTGGCTTTCTATCAACGCTCTATAAGGAATTCCGAGACGAAGCCAGCCATAGAGGGAAAGCCCCATCACGGCTTGCACGACCGTTATCAGTAGGACGGCCGCGGCAATGGCCGCCAAAGCTTTGTTTCGACCGTTCATGATAAGATAACCGGCCGTGACAACGATGCCCAGAAGGCCTATCGTAGCGTGAATGTCTCGGAAAGCACCTGCAGCCAGACCAGATTCTCCGAGGAATATCTGAAGCAGAACACCGACGCCAACGAGAGCGCCCAATACTGCTCTAATTTTCACGATGATTTTGCTAAAAATGTGGTTAAAAAGATTATCCAAAAACTTGAGCGACTAAAAAATGATGTTAGAATTCGGGTGTTTCTGTTTCGCCCTCTTTCTTCTTTTCCTCTTTCTTCCTCGTCGCCGCCACCACGTCGTCGATTCGGAGTACCATCGAAGCGGCTTCGAAGCTTGACCTCAGCGCGTGAATCTTTACTTTCGCGGGCTCTATGACGCCAGTTTTGAACATGTCAGCTACACCGCCTCCGAAAATGTTTACACCGACTGTTCTCCCGCCGTTTTCGTGGGCGTGACGGAGCTGTGCCATTATTTCGACAGGCTCAAGGCCCGCGTTCTCGGCAAGCGTTCTGGGAATCGATTCGACGGCGTCTGCAAAAGCGAGGTAAGCCAGCTGCTCTTTTCCTGACAGACGTCCGGAAGCCAGACGAATCTGTCGGCTGATCTCTTCTTCGATGGCTCCTCCGCCGGCGACGATTCTCGGGTCGTCGACGAGGTCAATCATGTTCATTATTGCGTCGTTCAAAGCCCTTT
>JANWZT010000147.1 GCA_025054515.1 Candidatus Caldarchaeum sp. | reverse complement strand
CCGGATAGTGTGCGCCACATGTAGTCGGTGATGAAAGGTGTTATGGGAGCCAGTAGAAGGAGGACGTTTTTGAAAACGGTGTGGAGGGTGTAGAACGCGGCGTTTTGCTCTGATTTCGTGAAACCGCTCCCGTAGGCCCTTGGCTTTGACATTTCCACATAATGCGATGCGAAAACGTTCCAAAGGAAATTTCTCACTTCGTTTGCCGGAACGAAAAAGTTGAATTGACTGTATCCATCCAAACACCTTTCCACAGTCTTCGAAAGCTCAGCTAAAATCCAGCGGTCGGACGGTGTGAGCCCAGCTCGTTCAGGTCTGGGAAACATGGAGACGTAGCGGCCGAGGTTCCAGAGCTTCGACAAAAACCTGCCGGCGCCCGCTATTCTGGCTTCAGAAATCCTAAAGTCTTCACCAAGACTCGCTTCTTGCGCGCACCAGAAGCGAAAACAATCCGCACCGTATTTCTCGAGGATGGGGACCGGGTCGATAACGTTTCCTTTGCTTTTGCTCATCTTTTCACCATGTTCATCCAGCCCCAGCCCGCTAATCCACACTTTTTTGAACGGTTTTTTACCTGTTAACTGGTAGCATCGGAGAGTCGTATAATAGAGCCATGTTCTCACAATTTCCTTTCCTTGAGGCCTGATGGTTACTGGATAGAGTTTTTTACGAATTTTGCCTGTTTTCCTGTCGCTGACGATGAAAAGCGCCGATATGCTTGAATCCATCCAAGTGTCGAAGGTTCGTTCATCTCCTACGAATTCTTCGGCCCCACATGCCGGGCATTTGTCGACAGGCGCCTTCTCCTTCCAAGGCCTGTGATATTCCCCGTCTTCCGGAACAATTGTGTGGCCGCAGGACTTGCAATACCAGACGGGAATTTCTGTGGCGTAGTACCTCCTCCGAGATATGGGCCAGTCAATCGAAAGGGAGTCAATCCAGTTGAGCAGGAGCTGACGGGAATGTTCGGGCAGAAACTCCATCTCATGTGCTATTTTCCGCAGCTTGTCAGCGAACTCCAACTGTTTGAGGTAGTATTCCTCCATGGGGATTATTTCGATGGGGTTTTTGCTTCTTTCGCATATGGGTGTCGAATGGACGATGTCCTCTGATTTGATATAAAGTCCTTCTTCACGTAGCTTGTTGACGATTGCCTCACGCGCTTGGCTTACGGTCATTCCGGCCAGAAATCCGGCGTTGCTGTTCATTCTGCCGTCGGCGTCGAGGACTATCTTTTCTTGAAGCTTCAACTCTCTGAAAAGCCTTACGTCAGTGTGGTCGCCGTAGCTACAAACCATCACGGCTCCTGTTCCAAACTCAGGTTTCGCATCCGGATGCGGAATGATCGGAACAAGTTCGTTAAACAAGGGGGTGTAGACCATATGTCCGTGAAACGGTTTGTATCTTTCATCGTCCGGGTTCACTATGACTGCTCTGCACGACGGAATAAGTTCAGGCCTCGTCGTAGCTATTGGTATGTACCCCGAGTCTGGAAAAGGGAACTTGACGTAATGTAGTTTCGCCGGCAAATCCTCGTATTCTACCTCAGCGTCGGCTATGGTTGTTCCGCAGACGTGGCAGAAGTTGTTGGGCCGCGAAGCTCTGTAGACGAGACCTTTTTTCCAAAGCCACACGAACGTTCGCTGAGTCATCCGCCGGTACTCGACAGAATCTGTCCGGTATCGATTTTCGAAGTCGGCGCTCAAGCCAGCCCTTTTCATGATTGAAAGCATTTCCTCCTCCAGCTCGTCCAAAGAGGTGGAACACAGTTCGATAAACTTCTCTCGGGAAACTTTCCGAAGAGATATTCCATATTTTTTCTCCGTGTATATTTCGACCGGAAGTCCGTTGCGGTCTATGCCTATCGGGAAGAGGGTCATGTGGCCCGTCATGCGGGCTGTTCGAGCTATCATGTCGATTTGGCTGTAGTGTGCAACGGCGCCGATGTGCCACGGCCTTCCGCTCGGGTAGGGTGGTGGAGTATCCAGCACGAACTTCTTTCGACGCGAACGGGGGTTGAAAGTGTAGAGTTTCTCCTTATCCCATAACGCCAAAACCTCCAGTTCGAGGCGGGGATTCCATGCTTTCTCCTCGAGGACCGGCGTAGACGTCATGCCGAAAGAAAGGCAGAAACGTCTAAATTTAAAACTTAGACGATTCCGAGAATTTCCCTCGCTTCGTCGCTCATCCTGTCGGGTGTCCACGGCGGGTCAAAAGTAAGTTCAACATCAACCCTTTCCACACCCTCCACCAAAGTCATCACAGCCTCCTTTACCTGCTCCGCAACAAAAGCCCCGACAGGGCATCCCGGAGCAGTCAAAGTCATTTTAACGTAGACGGTCTTGTCATCAATGATTTTAACGTCATACACTAATCCAAGGTCAACTATGTTAACTGGAATTTCTGGGTCGTAGCAGTTTTTTAGCGCTTCCATCACCTGTTCTACGGTCGGCATCGTACGTTAAGTGAAGCGAGATGTATATAAACGTGTCCAACCTATCCACTGGCTGGAGATGGTGAATGGATGAAAGCCGCGGTATTGGTAGGGCCAGAATTCGAAGACCTTGAGCTTTTTTACCCTCTGATTCGGTTGCGGGAAGAGGGTTTTGACGTCGACGTCATAGGGCCTGAGAAGAGGGTTTATCGGGGTAAGCATGGTTTGGAAGTTGAAGCGGACAAGCAGGTCGGGGACGCAAATCCGGAGGATTATGATTGTCTCGTGATTCCCGGCGGATGGGCGCCTGACCGACTCCGCAGAGACGGCCGAGTGGTCTCGTTCGTGGCCCGGTTTTTCCAGACGGGGAAGCCTGTTGCTGCCATTTGTCATGGTCCTCAGTTGTTGATTTCGGCGAAAGTTTTGAAAGGATACCGGTTGACGGGTTCGGCCGCTGTTAAAGACGATA
>JANWZT010000146.1 GCA_025054515.1 Candidatus Caldarchaeum sp. | reverse complement strand
TGTGTAGCGGTTTCGTTCCGGCGAATTGAGGATGATGGGTTTTCTTGCGTAGGCGAGCTCGTTGCCTTCCGGGTCTATGGCCACGGCTTTGACCGACGATGTCCCCACGTCAGATGCATTCGTTACCAAGGCCCGCATCACACCGTCGATTCCGGGACATTTCTGGAAAACCGCGACGGATAAGGTTACCCAGCCTCTCGGTCCTGTTCTTCACTTGCCGAAGCCTTCTGTTCTATCTCCTGAATACCCATCTTTTTCAGCAAAGGCCTGATATCTGGTTTACGCATGTCCGCGGCCTTGGCCGCGAACTCGGCTATCATCGGCAGATATTTTGTGTAGAGTGACAGTCGTTTGGCGGCTGCTTCTCGTTTTTCGATTCTGGAGAGGTAGAGTTTGAGGTTGCGGCCGCATTCTCGGAGGGCCATGGTGAGCTCGCGTTCTAATTCGGGCCTGTCGGAGATGGCTTCTTTGCCGACGGTCTTGTAGGGGATTTTTGTGGAGCAGATGCTTGTGAAGACGGCGAGGGGTGCGGGTTTCGGGACTTTGTAGTTGCTCCAGTCGATTTTTTCTTCGACGACTTTCCACGCTACGTCAGCTCTTTCGTCGTAGAGTAGGGGGATTTTGTTGGCGAACCGGTACAGCTGGAATGTTTCGGTCGCTGGTATGAGGCCTCCGTAGGCTATCGCCGCTTCGACGATGAAGGGATGGCCGCTGTAGCTGGATGCCTTCCTTTCCACGACAAAAACGAAGTCGGGGTTGAAGATGCTCCGTATCCCGGCTTCGAGGAATTCCCGACCAACGGGGCTGAGCGGCTTCGGGTCCGGTGCCCTGAATTTGCCGTATCTTTTGAAGGCGTTCACCAAGGCCGTCACCTGGTCGTGGTCGAGTTTCTTCGGCGATTGGTCTGGTCGAAGGCCCGCGAGCTCCAGCACTTCTTTAGCGGTTTTGTCGCCGATTTGTTGGAAGGAGGTTGTCAGGAAGGAGGCGAGGTTGCGGGCTTTGGTTTCGTTGAGCATCCGGGTCATCATCTCGACGTCGACGCCGACCGGGTGCGGAAGTGTTTCGACGGGTGGCTCGGGTGGTTTTTCTACGGTTCGTGGGTAGTGGTAAAGCCTGCCGCGGCTGTCGATGAAGGTCAACGTGGCGTGTGGGTTGACGACTGCGGTGTGTTTGAAGTAGTCGAGGATTTTCGCCCTGCTTCCCGGGTAGTCGGCTTCGAGGCTGAATTCGACTGATGTTCCACGCCATCCGTTCGGGCTGGGCTTCTTCTCTGAAGAAATTATGCGCGGCTTGTTTTCGACGACGTCTATCATCAAATCATACACATACATGGTTTTCCCGTCGGTGCTCGACATGACCCGCGCAGGCTTGTTCGTCGTAATCTGGCCGTAGAGGATGGCCATCGTTCCGCCGAGCCCAAACGTCCCCCGCGACTGCTTAAACCCATACTTACTCCCGTACAGTACCGTCGCAAATGCCGAAGGAATCTTATCACCGGGAACACCGACTCCGTTATCAACAACCCGAAGCCGGTAAACATTCTTCTCACCATCTTCCTCAACCAACTCAACAAACACATCCGGCAAAATACGCCCAGCTTCGGCCGCATCCAACGCGTTCTCCACCAGCTCTCTTATGGCCATGTAGAGGCTTCGGGCGGGGCTGCTGAACCCCGCGATGTCCCGGTTTTTGTAGAAGAATTCGCTGGGCGATATGGCTTTGAAGCTGACTTCCACGGGTTTTCTTCGGTGATGGTTGTTTATATACGGTTGGCCGGCGTAGTAGCGAGGGCCTGTTCGAGTTTTACCTCATGGTTTTCTTGAAGAATTTTCAACGAGCCGTAAAAATATTTGAAGTCGATTTTCTGTCCGTACCATTTCCTGAATGTTTCGAGGATTTCCGCCTCCGACCATATCTCTTTATTTCTTTTCTTCGATTCATGCGCTATCATGACTTTGAGGAATTGGACGTAGTCGCCGAACCTCGACCACGGAAACTGGAACCAGACGAATTTCGCCGGCTTGACAACGTAGTAGTCGACTTTGAAAGCATCTGGGCCGACGACCGACGGCGCCTTCCAGACGAGGGCCGCGGTCTTTACTTCGTCTGCTTTCCATCGGTTTTTGACGACTTCACGGGCGAGTTGGAGATGCATGCCGGTGGCGGAAATCTCCTCCACCAGTAAAGCCTTCAAACCATTCAAGTCGACATTTTGTTCGAAATCAATCCGAACCCGTAGGTTATCCCGAACGTATCTACCTATCTCTTCCTCAGCCGAACAACCGGTTTCATGGGCTTTCGCGTAGGCGCGGACCAGCTCGGCGAGATACGTCTCTCCCTCTTTCTTTTTCAGCTCGTACCATTTCACGAGCAGAGGCACGACCTTATCCACTTGTAGAAGGTCGCTAAGCATTCTGGAGACGACGAAACCCCCTCTTCCGACGGCCACGATCACGTCCGGCCGCCAGCCAGACCTCCGGACGCCGTCAGCGAGTTTCCAACACCAGTCGACCACTTCAGCCCAGTCAACGGTCTTCGTCGGGTAGATCAGCTCCGACCACCTCCCGGGCCCGCAGCCATCCTCCGAGAAACAGCTTCAAACATCTCCGGCCGTAGATGGGTTCCACGATTTATTGAACGTTGGGCAATTACTACCTCCATTTGCTGTGGAATACGCCGGGCTTGTCGACGCGTTGGTAGGTGTGGCTTCCGAACCTGTCGCGCAGTGCTTGGATGATGTTTGCCGGCAGCTTTTCCGAAACCATGGAAAGATAGTAGTTGAAGGACGCGTCTAACACCGGCGTCGGAATATTGGTCTGGCGAACCGATGTCAAAAGCTTACGCCAGTTCTCGACCCGGCCTTTCAGCAGCTCTGAAACCGCTTCCGTTAACAACAGCTTCTC
>JANWZT010000145.1 GCA_025054515.1 Candidatus Caldarchaeum sp. | reverse complement strand
GGACGTGTGGAATGAGAAGCGGGATTTTTCGGCTGTCGACGCCGTCATCGACAAACAGTATCTTGAAAATCTTTTCAAAGTTTTTCGCAAAACCCCGAGGAATGAGAGAAAATTTCTCCAACCTTTCATGTTTTTCGAGTTAGATGTGAAGGCCGTTGCAACCGCTTTGCGGGCGCGGTTCTGGGGCCTCATACCCAGTCAAGCGAAGAATTTTCTCCCCAGCAAAACGGTGTCTATCGACGTCGACCTGTTATCGAGCATCGTCGAAGCAGAAGAACTCGGTAAAGCGTTGGAACATCTGCCCGAAAACGAAATATTCGACAAAATCAAGGGGGAAAGAAGCATCACAAACATTCTGTCGGCCTTGGAGGAATCGACCAAAAACCAGAAAATCAGATGGGCCTACAAAAGTTTCTACAGGACGCCCTTCCGTCAGACCGTGCTGGTGGCATACCTCGTCCTCAAAGAAACGGAAACCAAAAACTTGGCGACCATCGCAAAATACATAGAAGAAGGAGTTACAGACATCTCGATGATCAGGTCGTCCCTGTCGCTTCCATGAATTTATGCGGTCACTTTTTTTGCCACTATTTTCCATACGCCGGGCTGGATGCTTTCGGTTCCGATGTATTGCTGTTTGTTGTTTTTGATGGATTTGGGGAGGGTTTCGGTTGAAGGTGGGTTGTCGGTTAGGATTTCGACGACGTCGTCTTTTTGGACTGCTTTGAAGGCCTTCGCCAGAAAAAGCTGAGGATAGGGGCATGAATAGCCGCGTACGTCGAGGAGATATCTTTTGTCGTCAATTTTTTTGAGAACGCTTTGAATTTCTTCGCTCATGGGTTTTCGGGATGTTGTGCCGGTATTTAGCTATTTGGCTTTTATTATTACATTATTAGTTTGGAATAAGAGTAAGCTTATATATGCCTTATTTCGACCAGACGTCACGAAGAGGTGGTTAAGAAGTGTCAAAGAGAGTCTACGTTTCCGCCATATTGATAGGCTTGGTTTCAGTCGGGCTCGCCTACGGAGTTTACCTGACAACCGGCAGAGGAAGCCTTTGGGGGATAACCGGCGGCGAATCAAAAATCGGAGGACATCTCTACAACCTTCTCGGTCTTCCCGTTACAACGCTTAGCTACTACCAGCAATTCAAGCTACTCCCTGTGTTCCAAGACCAAACCCAGACAATTGTCGTAGCCATATTCGTCGGCGGGGCGATTCCCGCACTTCTCGCCGGCCGCTTCCTGATACGTCATCTGCCTAATCGGTGGATGCTTCTTCAGGCGGTGGTGGGCGGTTTTCTGCTCGGCTATGGTTCAAGGCTTGCGCTCGGATGCAACATCGGCCACTTCCTATCAGGATGGACAGCAGCCGGCATCAACGCCGTCACTTTCACCGTGGCCTTGATTGCGGGAGTTTTCGTCGGCCTCCGTATCACGGAAAAGTTCTTCATGTTTAAAGCCAAGCCCGCCAAATTCTCCTACCTACCGCCGCCGAAAATCCAGAAAGGCCTTGGGTTAGCGATACTGGCCTTGGCCGCCGTCTTCACACCTTCTTTGCCGCCGCTGGTCGCCTTGTTTTGGGTTGCGGGGCTTGCTTTCGGAATGCTGGGAACATTCTCCGGAATCTGTTTTGGAACGTGCTACCGCGACATCGTCAACCGACAGCTGGCCAGCGGAGTTATGCCCAAAGCCATCGGCCTGCTGCTTCTGACCTTCTCGACCGGAGTATACCTACTACAGATGCTTGGAACCCCGTTCAGCTTCGCCGGCGTAGTCCCCAACATCAGCCAACTGCAAATCGCCTTCGGGGGCGTAATCTTCGGCATCGGGATATCAATCGCAGGCTCATGCATATTCAGCACGGAATGGAGAGCCGGTAGCGGTAGTATCTATTCGTTGGTTGTCTTCTTGTCCACAGTCTTTCTCGGAATGCCGGCTTTGGCGGTTCATTACGACTTCTGGATGTCCGCGTTCCCCAAAGTGCTTCCATCCTTCAGCCTGTATTCAGTAAGCCCATCAGCCGCCTACATCATGCCCCTCCTTTTCAGCACAGCCCTCATACTCTACGGCATTAAATTGGACACAGGCCTCCGACAAATTTTCAACAACCTCAAAACAGCCGTCGTCCCGCAGATAAAACGCTAATTATCTTCACATCTTTTTTGTCTGTATGAGGGCTCTGGGAATAGACCCTGGAACGGGCAATTTCGACTTTGTGTGTATCGAAGACGATGTGGACAAGGTGGTTTTCGACGAATCCGTTCCGTCGAAGGTTGTCGCCCAAGAAACTGAAAAAATACTGAACATGGTCTTGGACGTCAAGCCGGACGTGGTCGTCGGCCCATCCGGATATGGGCTAAGGTTCATGCCTTTGAAGGAAATTACGGAAACCGAAATTGGCTTGACGACTTTGGAGAAAAAAACCGATTACGGTGCCGCGGTTCTGTCTGGTGTCCGCAGCCTTTTGAGGCTGATGAAGGAGAAACAAGTTAACGGATACACCTTGCCTGGCGTGGTTCAGCTGCCGACAGTTCCTCAACACAGGAAGTTCAACAAAATTGACATGGGCACCGCCGACAAAACCTGTGTAACCGCTTATGCTGTCTGGGACCAGTCCCGGGTAAGGGGTTTGAGGTTTGACGAAACTTGTTTTATCTGTGTCGAAATGGGATTGGGATACAATGCGGCGATGGCTGTAGAGAACGGGAAGATCGTCGACGGGTTCGGTGGAACGATTTTTCCGGGCCCGGGGTTTCTTTCGTTGGGTTGTATGGACGGCGAGCTGGCTTATCTATTGGGTGATTTTGGGAAGAAGAAGCTTTTTGAAGGGGGTGTTGCGTGGATGTTTTCCGGCTCTGAGCTGAGTTTGGAAGAGTTCGTTGAAGGGATGCGGGACCGTTACAGCGATG
>JANWZT010000144.1:460-2999 GCA_025054515.1 Candidatus Caldarchaeum sp. | reverse complement strand
TGGCTTTGTAGCTGATGATTTGGCCTGCGATGACGGCCGCGATGAACAACCCTATGTCGTAGGCGAGGCTGTGTCCGCCGAAGATCGCTTGGTATGAGTAGAAGCCGACCGTGATTATGACTGGGACTGTGAAGATGCCGACGGCTTTGCCGAGGAAGAAGCTGGGGTAGTCTTTTCGGAGTCGAGCGTACTGAACGACGGCCAGCAACACCGCTGGGAAGAAAGGCATCTTTAGATGTTCCCAGAAGCTTTCGTTAACGGCTGAGAACGAGGCGACCACTATGTTGTGGCCCGACATTTCGTAGGTGAAGTGAAGCAACGCTCCCAACAACACGACGAACGGAATGCCCACCGCCAGCTCCGTCACCTTTAGGAACGTTCTGCTTTTTAGGACGTTCACGGAAAAATTTAGGCTCAGCCTAAAATTTAAACATTATGCAAACGCTTGTAGAGAACTCAACTATATAATCCACTGCCCAGCCGTCAACATGAAGAATCTTGCCCGAAGAGTTTGCCGTTGACATTCGGAAAGACGAAGAAGAGGTTTTGCAGGCTTTGTCGACGGTTTCGGACGGAGAAGTGAGTTTCAGCGGCATGCGCCGGGCCTTGGGCATTCATCAGGAGAAGCTTTCGCGGATACTGAAGAGGCTGGAAAGACATGGCCTCGTAGACCGTACGGAGAACGGCTACCGGTTGAGCGGCAAAGCACGTCGAATGGTTGAGAAAACACCGCCCGACCAATCTTACGTGATTGTTGATTCGATGGTCGAGGATGTGGGGCTTGTTCTCGCGGGTGTTTCAGCGTTGCGTGGAAGATGGGTTGAAGAGCTTCGCTGGCTGGGCTACAGCGTCGAAGACGACGCCCACGTTCTCCGGTGGATTTCCCACGACGGCGCGATGACCGTCACGCTCCGGCTGAAAAACAGCAGGCTATCCATCGAAAGCAACGTCAACGACCGCCGAGCCGTCCGAGCCGCGTTGGCCATCCTCCGCAAAGCCTACGAACTCGCCCTCATAGACGACGACACAGCCGTCAAAGCACTGACGGCATATCCATTCAAAATAGCCGCGTAGCCGTGACCGACTGCACGTCAAATCAGTCGCTAAACCACACCCAAAACCATATCTTACGAGGAAACATGACCACGATAGTTGGTTTAAGAGCAGTGGACGGAGTCGTCCTCGCATCGGATAGAAGGGCGAGCAAAGGATTTTTCATCGCATCAAAGACAACCCAGAAAATATTGAAAGTCGACGAAACACTCGCCGTCGCCATCGCGGGCCTCGTATCAGACGCCGTCTACCTCGTCAACGTCGTAAGAGCCGAACGCAAGCTCATCGCGCTACGGAGAGGCTACCCCATGTCAGTCGCCGAATCGAGCAAACTCATCAGCAACCTCTTCTACAGCGGAATGCGGAACTACCTCCCCTACTTCGCCGAACTCATCGTAGCCGGCGTCGACGACGAAGGCCCACACGTCTACAGCAGCGACATGAGCGGCTCCATCATGGCTGAGGAATTCGTCTCGTCGGGCAGCGGCTCACCCATCGCCTATGGAGTCCTCGAAAGCCTCTACAACCCAAACCTTAAGCTCGAAGACGCTCGGAACATCGCGGTCAAAGCGGTGGAGGCGGCGATGCAGCGTGACCCGGGATCGGGAAACGGTGTTGACGTCCTCACAATCCCCGTGAGGAAGGTGATGTAGATGTCGTTTGACCCGTCGCGTTTTCAGAAGTTCTACGGCCCCGAAGGCAGGATGACGCTCGTCGACAGGGCCTTGGAAGCTGTGATGCGGGGCTCGATAAGCATCGGCCTACGGTTTCCAAAATACGCCGTCGTCGCGAGCATGGTCAAGCCGACCCGGAAGCTGATGAAGCCCAGCGACAAAGTTTTCATCGTCGACGACCACGTCGGCGTAACGGGGTCTGGATACATCAGCGACCTCTACCGCATAGTCGACCACATGCGTCTCGAGACACAGCGGCACCGGCTTTTGTTTGACGCGGCCATGGACATCGGCTCCCTCGTCGACTCGGTGAGCGGATATTTCCACAGCTACACCCTCTATCCCGTCAGGCCTCAGGGCGTCGCAGTCATCATCGCTGGCCTCGATAAACTCGGCGTCCAGCTCTACCAAGTCGACCCCAGCGGCACAGCCTTCTACGGAGACGCCTTCGCCGTCGGAGCCAACAGCGACAAAGCCCTCGACATCATCGAAACCGGATACAACCCCGACATGAACCTCGACGAAGCAATCAACTTCATCGTCTCCGTCGTCGAAAAAACCGGCAACCCAGAACCAACGATACAAGTCGGCTACATCACAGCCGACAAGCCGTTCTTCACACGACACACCATAAACGGCAAAACCGACGCCATCAACAAAACATCCCCATAACTTTTATTCCACTCCACAGAGAACAACTTCAGAAACACAATGGACATAGCCGAGCCGTACGCAACTCTGTCTAAAAAGCTGACGGAAACCCTCAAACGCAACCTCGGAGAAAAGCTAATCGCAGTAGCTCTGTTCGGCTC
>JANWZT010000144.1:0-450 GCA_025054515.1 Candidatus Caldarchaeum sp. | reverse complement strand
ACAGCGACTTGGACATCCTAGTCATCTGCGAAGACCTTCCGAGAAGCAGGCTGTCCAGAACGGAGCTCTTCCTAAAATCTGAAAAAGAGCTCGACCCTCTATTAGAGAAATTCTATGAACAAGGATACGGTCTGACGATTTCACCTGTAATCTTAACGCCAGAGGAAGCCCGTCAAATCCCAGCCTTATTCCTCGACATGACCGAAGACGCCGTGATACTCTTCGACAGAGAAAACTTTCTGTCCGAATTTTGGAGAAACTCCGGGCCTGGCTTCGGGACAGTGGAGCTGAGAGGGTGTGGCTGGGCCGTGGATGGTACTGGCGTCTCTGGAAAGATGGCGGAGTGAGGAGGGTGAAAATCGTTGGATAACTTCGAAATGGCCCGGGCCAGCGTGAAGCAGGCGTTGGAAAGAGTCGAAACCGCTAGGAGAGCTTTGTACGAAGGACACT
>JANWZT010000143.1 GCA_025054515.1 Candidatus Caldarchaeum sp. | reverse complement strand
GTGGCAAAGATGCCCGGCGATGATTTCTACAAAAAGAAAATCGCTTCACTTCTGCACGACCCACCGAATAAGCCATGGATAGTGTCTGGCCTTCTCAGAGGTAGGGGAGGCCATGAAGCCGAGGCACGGTCTCTAGCAACCCAAATATTCGGGCAGGAAATAGCGGACCTACTCGACCCTGAGGACATCAAACAGTCGGACATTCTCGCAGCATCATTTGACAGATGGGTTCTCAGCTTTTTGATGAAAAAGGAATACAGGTACGGAGCGTTCATGACAAAGGACGTCAGACTCTTCAACGTCTTCTACTGCGAAACGCCGTACGCAGTTTCCCCAAACCCGCCGACCCAAATCAACCAATTCATCGATACCATGCGGAAAATTCACGACATGGCACTTCAATCCGGAAAATGGCGACTCTCATACCTCAGCTTATACGCCGCTTATGAAAACATATGGATAAGATTTTTCGGGACACCGGGTCCGGCGGACACTCGCATCCCAACTCATTCAGTCTTCGACCATACTTACGCAACGGCGTCGACCTTAAACATGGTGGGCAACGGCAAAGTCCACGGCTTCTTGGTGGCGGTTGATTTGGGTGGAGTTCAAAACTTCATCGCCGCATCGAGAAAACTCCGTGATATGTGGGCGTCGAGCTGGCTCACATCCTCTCTCGCATGGTCCATCGTATCGCCCTTCATCAAAGAATTCGGGCCCGACGTGCTGGTTCTTCCCACGGCGAGAGGAAACCCGTTCTTCTACCACACTCTTACATGCATGCTCAAAGACCACGGCTTATCGAATATACCTGAAGAAATAGAATGGTCGGCCCGTTCGGCAGGTTACAAGATCGAACACGGATATCCACAACATGCGGTTGTTCCAGCCACCGTCACGATGATATTGCCAAGCGCAACATCACACCCCGACGACGCCTTCCTCGACCTTGACGGAAAAAAGCTTGAACTCAGCGATGTCAAACAAATATCGGAATACATACAAGAAATCTACACTATAAGATGGCGAAGAATAGTTCGTTCGGTTTTGGACGAGCTCAGAATCGATGCTCTTTCCCAAGTTTTTGACCAGCTCTCCGTTGAAGAATCTCCACCGCTGCCGCTGCGTGTGGCCGCCGCCGAAGTGAAAGTAGAATCGCCAAGCGAAGAGGCTTATCTGTCCTACCATAGAGCTTTCCGGCAAATTTCGACCGCTCTGAAAAACGCTGCTGGTCTGAAAGTTTCTCCTTCTGTATTGATGAACTTGACAGACTACACCAGGAATTATCTGCAACTGCCTCAAGCGGCTGGTGAGCCGCGGTTCTACGTCTGCACTGTCTGCGGAGAAGTGCCCGCGCTGCCGAATTTCCTAACACACGCGAAAGCCATTAACTCAATCGTGAATGAAAGGAATTTGGTCACCGTTGAGGAAGTCGATGGTCAGAGACGGGGAGAAAGGCTTTGTCCCTATTGTCTGATAAAGAGGCTTTCAACGACGGGTAGGATATTTCCACGTATTGTGGAAAACCTGCTCTGCCGTCACAGAGAGGTTGTGTTGCCGCGTTTCCCCAGCGTCTCCTCAGTATCCGCTGTAAGGTTTAAGGAGGCAGTAGTGCAGGCCGCGGAACGTCAGCCAGATAGAATCAAGCAGGTTCTCAAAAAAGTTATTGATTCCACCGAAACTCTCGAGATTTATCCCGCGGCAACCTATGGTCCGGAGCAGAAACTTGTAAACGATATCTTGAAGAAGCATCGTGATAGCGAGTTAGTCGGTCTTTTAGGAGCGTTCGTGCTCGGGGACGCTGAAGACATTCTTCTGACCGGGGCGCGGAGAGGAGGCGCCGTTGAGTTGATGCGAGAAGTGAGGAAAATTTTGGGAAGGGAAACAAGTTTGAACACGTACTTCGCTTTTATCAAGGGAGATGGAGACGACGTGGGTAAAGTGGTGAGCGGAGAAATTGGGAAAGTAGGTTCACTGTCACCGGTTAAAGATATTTTCACCTATCTTTCGGCTTTCGTGTCCAACGAAAAACTGAAACAAGTATTGGTGCAAATCAGCAGCGGTAGGTTTGAGGAAGCTTCCCGTTTTTTGTCGGAGGAGCTTGGGGAGCCGGTGCAGCCGGAGGAAGTTAGAGATATGTTGCAGGTGTTGGAGAATCATCTCCGGACGAATCAGGACAGCGGTGATGAATGGAGAGGGAGGATAGTTGTTTCGCCTGCTTATCATGCGGTCATCAGTCGTAGTCTGATGAGTCTGGCGCGGATGATAACTGAAACTGTGGAAGACGGTGAATTGGGAGGTTTTGTGGTTTACTCGGGTGGTGATGATGTGCTCGCGGTCTGTCCCGTCAATTCTGCAGTGAAAACGGTTCTTCGAATTCGGAAGATTTACCAAGGAGGTGCGACTCCTGGTTTCAATCGATTGAAGAATGAGAAAGGTGTGGAAGGGTTGGTGCCTTCGTTGGGCGATTTGGGCCAGTCATTCTCCATAACTTACGCCCACTACAGGTATCCGCTTTCCGCTTCCTTGAAGGTCGGAGTCGAAGCGCTTGAGGAGAAAGCGAAGGCGGTGAAGTGGGAAGAATCAGCGACACCGTTTCTGGCGAAGGATTCTGTCGTCCTCAACTATGTGCCGAGGGGTGGTAGGATGACGCAGGCCGTTCTCCCCTTCCGAACTACATGTAAACAAGTCGGCTCGGTCTTGGAGAATTTATTGTCTGTCCTGGAGATGATTGAAAGGGGATTGTTATCGAATAGCGTCGTCAAAGACATGCGGGAATGGATGGGGCGAATGACCTTAGCCGCTGGAAAGGCTTTTGCCAAGAAGTTAATCAGCCACGTCATAGGTAGAAACGTTTTGAAGTCGTTGGATAGGCAGGAGGTGGACCGGCTGGCTGATTTTTTTGTTTCATATTTTGAGAGGCGTTGGAGGCCTGTTAGCAAGTCTACTGTTGGCGATGAAGGGCGCACTCTTTCCGAAGAATACGTGGAATCGTTGGTGGCTGAAATGGATGCGAGAA
>JANWZT010000142.1 GCA_025054515.1 Candidatus Caldarchaeum sp. | reverse complement strand
TCATACCTTCGGCGCCCTCTATTTCAGGAACACGGTCGTGGATATCGTGGGTAACGAAGTCGTGATAAAGCCGGAGCGTTTCCTCCCCGGTGCACAGCTGAGGCTTTTCGCCACAACGGAAACCATCATCTACCCCAAGCATATTCTGGAAAATCAGGCGGACAACTATCTGACAAGCCCCTTCAGAACGAACCCTGTTGGGACAGGCCCGTACAAATTCAACGGCTGGACTAAAGGAAACTTCATGGAGCTCGTTCGTAACACAAACTACTGGGCTAAGGACAAACCTTATCTGGATAAGATAATCATCCGCTTCCTCTCCGACCCAGCATCCATTCTGGCAGGCATCCAGCGAGGCGAAATACACTACATGTTCAGAGGAATTCCGTTCGAAGCCATCCCATCTCTACAAGAAAACGCCAACCTCAACGTGTATCTCAGCGGACGACCTCCCTACAGGGCCGCACTCTGGATAAATGTGAAATCGCCACCGTTGGACAACGTTGACGTAAGAAGGGCCATCGCATACGCCATCGACAGGGCCGACATCGTCCGAAAAGCTACCTTCGGCATCTCAAAACCAGACCAGTGGATGGTTGACCCGCTCGAAGTCCCGCAAAGCCCCAACCTATACCTCTACAGCTACGACCCAGGAATAGCCAATATGTTGCTGGACAGGGCCGGGTTCCCACGTGGAAGAGATGGCTACAGGTTCACGATAGAGCTGATGACCCGGACCGGCGAACCGGATGAACAGTTGTTCTCGCAACTGATTCGCGACCAGCTCGATGAAGTTGGCATCAAGGTCAACATTGTATCGGTTGACTTCGCAACCTACCTAGCCCGTCAGCAGAGGTTCGACTATCAGATTGCGACGGTGAAATACTGGATTGACCCCCTCTGGGTTTACCAGCTCTTTCACACGGAATGGATAGGTAAGGGCGCTTTCACGAACAACTTTCAGTACAGCAACCCCGAGGTTGATCGTTTGTTGAACGAATGGCTTGTCGAAACAAACAAAAACAGACAGGTCGAGCTTCTACAAAGGGTGGGTGACATCCTGAGTAGAGAGGTCCCCGCGATAATTCTCTACGAAGTCACATGGCCCAACGTGTTGAACAAGAACTTCGACGGACCCAACATACCCGTCGGAAGATTCGTCTTCTTCGACCCGTTGAACGAAATATTCCACAAGCCGTCGCAGAAACAACCTGGAACCCAGACAGCCACCGCAACCACTCAGATAATGACCCAGACAGTCGAAAGAACAGTGACAAGAGTTGTCGGAACTACGGAAACCCGGCTCGTGACCACCACCGTGGTTAGAGAAGTGGGAACACAGGATGGCGGCACTCTCCCCGACAACGTTCTCCTGTTGGTCATCGGTGTACTCGTCGTGGCTTTGGCGGCGGTAGCCGTGACGGCTTTACGGAGAGGTGCGAAGAAGCCGGCTGCGTAAACATTAAAACTCCAATTTTTTATCAATATTTCCACGAGTTATGGTTGTTCTCAGCGTTGAAAACTTGAAGGTTCGTTACAGGGTCGGCCACGGAGCCTTTATACACGCCGTTGAAGATGTTTCCTTCAAGGTAGATGAAGGAGAAACCGTCGCGATAGTAGGGGAATCCGGTTCAGGCAAGAGCACCACTGCCTTGGCTATACCGAGGCTCCTTCCCCCGTCTGCGACCATCGCGGGTGGACGAATTATTTTTAAGGGAAAAGACATAATGGCGCTTTCTAAATCCGCATTAAACAAAATTAGAGGGAAGGAAATAGGGTTTGTTTTTCAGGAGCCGGTGTCGTATCTGAACCCGCTGATAAAGGTGGGGGAACAGATTGCTGAGGTGTTAATTCTTCACGACGGCCTCGACAAGAAGGATGCGAAACTAAGAGCGCTTAAGCTACTGGAACAAGTGAAAGTATCCGACCCCCATCGTGTGTTCAACAATTATCCGCATCAGCTCAGCGGGGGAATGGCCCAACGTGTAAACATCGCTATAGCAATAGCCCTCAACCCATCTTTGCTGATCGCCGACGAACCCACGAGCAATTTGGATGTAACGGTTCAAGCGCAGATTCTCAACTTGATTCTTTCGCTCAAAAAAGAGCTCGGCATGGCGGTGATTCTGGTAACTCATGACTTAGGTGTTGTAAGCGGCGTAGCCGACAGAGTGCTGGTGATGTATGCGGGCAAGCTTGTGGAAGAAGCACCGGTGAAAAACATATTCGATTCACCGCTCCATCCCTACACCAAACTACTTCTCAAAGCCGTCGGACGTCAGACAGAGGTCGATAGAGACGAGATACGTGGCAGTATGCCGAACCTCGTCACCCCTCCCCCGGGATGCCGCTTTCTTTCTCGGTGTCCGATGCGGATGGACCATTGCTCTGAAGAGGTTCCTGAAATTTCTCTAGAGAGGGGTGTTCGTGTTCTCTGCTGGCTTTACGGTGATAGACGTGGTTCATGATGGCTTTTTAGTGGTTGAGGAACTGTTCAAGCTTTTTCCGCTGAGAAGCGGGTTGAGGTCTGGAGGCAAAAGTTTCGTCCGGGCTGTGGATGGAGTTTCGTTCGAAGTCCATGAGGGACGGAACTTGGCAATAGTTGGTGAAAGCGGTTCTGGGAAAACCACTTTGGGGAGAATGATCTGCAGACTATTGAAGCCGACATCTGGCAGGATTATCCTCAACAGCCGAAACATCTATTCCTACGACTCGTTGGAATACGCGAAACTTGTGCAACCCATTTTCCAAGACCCCTATTCAGCCCTCAACCCATGGAAGAAAATCAGACAGATACTCGAAGCACCCTTCAAAATCCATAGAATTAATTTCGGAGAAAGAGACTTGGTCGAACTTTTGGACAAAGTAGGACTCAACAAGGATTTCTTGAATCGGTATCCCCATGAACTCAGCGGGGGGCAGAGACAGAGAATAGTCATCGCCAGAGCGTTAGCTCTGCAGCCGAGGCTCATCGTAGCAGACGAGCCGGTTTCCGGGCTCGATGTAACCGTTCAAGCTCAAATCATTCATCTACTCAAGCAAATCCAAAGAGAGGACAAAACCACTTACATCGTTA
>JANWZT010000141.1 GCA_025054515.1 Candidatus Caldarchaeum sp. | reverse complement strand
ACCATTCCAACTCTTTTGCCATCCCTTCCCAAAACGAAACAGAGTCTTCGACGGCTTTCCGCCAATAGGCCTTGTATGTGTCTATGTCGACCGTCTTGTGCCGCCAGTTATCCAGCTGTATGTATTCATGGAAAGGAAGCGATTCTGACATCTCTGTCAATACTATTGGAATACTCCTCTCTTTTTAAAGATTGTCTCGATCCATGAAGAAAACTAAATTCTAGAGAAACAAATATTATTTAACAGCGTGTAGATTTAATGCAAAAGATGACGCAAGCTGTTTTCACTTTTCTGGACGAGCTGGGAACCGTCAAGAAGCCGTTGATTGTCGGTTTTCCGGACACGGGCTTGGCTGGGGCTATAGCAGTTTCGTATCTGGTGGAGCAGTTGAAGCCGGATGAAAAAGGTTACATAGATTCCCGCGAAATGCCTCCGATCGTGCCCGTTAGGAGAGGGACGCCGAAGGAGCTGATGCGTATTTACGAAGCCGGTAGTTTCGTAACGGTTGTTTCTGAGGTGCCGATTCCTCCCCCGTTGATACGCGAATTTTCCGACTCTTTTATCGACTGGGCTTTGCAGAAAAAAGTTAGCTGGGTAGGTTGTTTTTCCGGTGTCGCTGAACCGCGTAGGCTCGAAATCGACGTACCAAAGGTCTTCATGCTTTCCTCCGAGCCAAAAAAGACCGAGGAACTTTCTAAGAAGCTTAACATAGAGGTTTTTACAGAAGGTTTTGTCACTGGTGTTCACGCAGAAATTCTGAGGCTGGGCATGAGACGCGGAATCGAGGTCAATCTGTTCCTCGCTCAATCGCATCTAAATTATCCGGACCCCGGTGCAGCGGCCCGTCTCCTTTCCCTTCTTCCCAATTTGGTTCATCAACAAATAGACATCAAACCGCTGCTGGAAAGCGAGGAATCGATAAGAATTCAGTTACGCGACCTGATGCGGAGGACTTCGGAGACGATGGTCCAGAAGTCGCGTGAAATGGAACTTCCACCCGTCTATAGGTGACGAGCCATGTCAGAATCTCCTTGGGAATGGTTGAGAAGAATTCAGCGGCGTATGGAGGATGAAATCGAGCAGACCATGCGTATGATAAAAGAGGCCGAGATGAGAACGGGCTGCATCATGCCGCTGTACAACGTCGTGGAGACGGAGAACGAATACATCGTCACCGTCGACATGCCGGGTGTAAAGAAGGAGGAAATTGAGTTGCAGGCTTACGAAGACCGTCTTTCCATCGAAGCTCCCTGCAGAGAACATATTCCTTCGAGGAGGTTTGGCAACAGGTATCGGCTGTTGGTCGAGCTGCCGGGCGGGGTGGACGTGTCTTCGGCATCAGCTCGTTATTTACATGGAGTTCTCGAGGTCAAGATAGCCAAGAAAGGCAGGAAAGGAACGAAGATCGTCGTGGAATAGTTAATACCGGGCTTCCACACTTCAGATTGGGTGAGCGGCCGGGCGGGTCACCGGGAACTCCGGAGGAAGGTCCTCCCCCGAGGGGGGCGTCCGCGACGCCGCGAGGCGTGTGGGGAGGCCCACGGCAACGCCGCAGAAACGACACCGCCCCGCAGCCGTGGCCATGAGTCGGGGAAAAGCCGACGAGGAGCTGCGGGGAAAGGTTGAAACGGGCGGCCCGCGGCGGGAAAGGCTGTCGGACGATGAGCAGCCTCCCCGAGTCCGGCAGAAACCGATGAGATAAATCCCGCCTAAACAGAAGGAGGACTACGAGCCGCACACCCAAGCTTACAGTGGTTGCTGAACGGTTGATGAACGAGGCGGAGATCTGCCTAGGTGAAGCGTTATGAAAGAGGGTAGGTCAACGTCTGATGATGCGAAAGACGAATTTGTCCGGGACATAAACGTGCTGATCGAAAGGTTAGTTTCGAAGATGGGTGATGATCGGAGAACGTCGTTGAATAAGGTCGCTGAAAAAATGTTCGAACTCCGTCGCAGGGGGAAGGCGAAAATAAATCACTCCGCCATGGAAATTCTCAGCGCGGCTCATCTGCTACGTAGCGGCTACGAAGTGGATGTCGAAAGAGAACTGGACGAAGTTTTGGTCTGCGACGTATATGGAATGAAGGGCGGCGGTGTTCACATTATTGAAGTTGAAACCGGCTTCACACCTCCGGAAGCCGCTCTCGACCCCCAAAGATATTTGAGAGCACGTGCGGTGAGCAAAATAGCCCGATACAGTAAGTACGCCGACAGGTTCAGCTTAGCCACACCGATGTACAACATCCTCGACATACCTATGCCTCTTCTCAAACCACCGCGCGAAAGACACGGCCAAGAAATCGCAGAACTCAAACAACTCTGCGACATCTACTACACCAGGCCTCCAATCGCAGTTGAGGAGTTGACGAACTCGCGCCTACATTCCGTCCTCGTCCTGGATATTGACAACATGACGGTATGGGAATTTTCACCCGAGCAATATCATGAAAAAGTTTTGACTCACGTCTTGTTTAAATGAAGGTGGTTTTCGGGAGGCCGCGCACGCACGTGGCAGACCCCTAGGCTCCACGTCGCCGCGCATCCGCCCGACCTCCTTCAGCCCACGGTTGGCCGATGGGTCCTAGGGAGGCCGAGCCGACAGCAGATTCCGGGTTTCCCCGACATCTGCCACCGTTCCCTTTCCCGACCACCTAGCAAACAGATGTTGCGTGATGCTTAAAGCTTTTTCGCCCGAATGCCGGTCTTAGCTTCCTCCAGTATTACCGACTGTAAACACGGAGTCGTTGTAACACAGGAATGATTGAAAGCGAAACTTGCACATCAACATTAGATAGGGCTTCGAAAAAGCTACGTCCTCTTAAGGTCGAGGGTCGACGCGCACTGGCCGCATAGAAATCTATTAGGCGCCAACAATTTCGCCATGGTGAAGGGTGCTTGACATACCGGGCATTTCAACCCTGTGGATGCTTTTGCGAAAGGCCTTCCGCATGAAAAACATTCGGCTGCATCAACTGGGTTGATGGTTCTGCAGTTTTTACACACCACGGATGTACTCTGCCGGAGGACTTCTACCTGTATTCGGGGCAACGGCCTCGGGGTCGAATATTCATGATGGATGGGCCCTTCGGTCGACGTGCTCCTGGAAGG
>JANWZT010000140.1 GCA_025054515.1 Candidatus Caldarchaeum sp. | reverse complement strand
TAATCGTCGTGACCGACTACAATACCTATGGGGTCACACGGTGGCTGGGCGAAGAAGGTTATCTTCTTGGTGTTGCGTTACCGAATCCGAACGACCCCAAACATTCTGTTGCCGCGGTCGCAGCGGGCTCCTACTATCTCCTATTCTACGAGGGAATGTCAGCTACCGTAGCACATGAAATTGGACATGCATTAGGCCTTAGACATCCACACGACGACTTCGACGAACAGTCACAACGAAACGTTGGACCTTACTGGATTTACACCGATTCGATTGAAACTTTTATGGCTTATAGCACGACTTGGGTTGAAGCAGTCAAGCGGAAAGTAGTCGGCGAAGGCTACTATCCCGTGAGAACCTTTTGGAGTATTTTCGACCTCGACGCCATCGACCGAGCGACGATAACAATTCTTCTACAAGGCTATGAAGAAAACTACGCAAGCATAATCAAAGCTCTAAGTGATGCGGGTCTATCCCTCGAAGAGTTCCCGACCCTTAAAAACGCCCTCGGAAACGCCGTCAACTTGGCTCGGCAATCTGTCGCCGAATTCAAACGCATGAACTACTTCAACAGGTTCGAATTCAAAGGGCTTGGAGCAGAGACTACGACATCGTTTGAATATGCTTTCATGGCGTGGGCCACGACGGACCTCCTAAAACTCTACGTAGAAGGGGTTGTGAGACAAAACGAAAGGCTTGCCCCTCTCCTGGATAAGTTGGAGGATGAAATTAACGCCCTCACCGATGAGCTTAAACGGCTTGAAGAACAACGCAAGGGAGGCGAGGCAGAGCTCAACAGGATTGAGGAAAGGATAAGGCAGGCGTCGGCGACGGCGAACGAGTTGAGAAATCGGTTGAAACAGCTGGAGAACGAGGCGCAGCAGTTGCCGGAGCTTGAGAAAAGAAAGAGCGAGCTGGAGACGAGGGTATCCGAAGCCCGGCGTGGACTTGAACAGCTTACGGCAGAAGCATCTCAGCTCAGAAATATCAACATGACCTTGATGGTGGTTGCCATAGCTGTAGTTGCTGCCTCGATTTCGTCGCTGTTTTTAACCCGCAGGCGGTCGGTTTAGGGAGGCGGTGGCGGAGGAGGCGGCAACCTTCTCCGCATAGACAGGGATTTGCGGGAAAACAAAATTATCCCGGCTCCTGCGACAGTAGCTAACACAACAACCGCCGTTAATGTGGTTGATTCGCTTCTCAACCTATCGACTTCCGGTCCCAACCTCGCTGACTCATCCGAAATCTCTCGAAGAATTTTCTCCATATTCCCGATGTCCTCCCGGATTTTACGAACTTGTTCAACCTGTCTTTCAGCCCTTCCGACCTCGTCCCGCAACGAGTTTACCGTATTTTCGGCTCGGCGAAGCTCCTCTCTTTTCTCTCCGAGTTTTTTCAAAGATTCCTCGAGCTTCCGCTTCCCCTCATCAATTTCAATCCTGAGCCGCTGAAGGGTTTGCTCGAGGCCGGCCGCCTTGCTTCCAAATTCTCTGTAGGCTTCGATGATCGCTGGTAGGTAGAGGTTCTTGACGTTCTCGGTATATAACCACGCGGCGAAAGCATAGTCGAAAGATGTTTCGAGCTGAGCCCCCAGACCTTTAAAAGTGAGACGATTGAAGTAGTTATGTCTCTTGAACTCCTCGCCAGCTGCACGTGCGTATTGTTTCGCCAAGTCGAGCACGGCCTTTATTTCGGGAACGTCTTTCAAGTCGACCCGGTTATCGCGTAGCGTCTGCAGAATCAATCCGTAGTTTTCCTCGTATCCTTTCAAAAGAAGCATGATGGTGGCTCTGTCGATGTTGTCGAGGTCGAAAATGCTCCAGAAGCTTCGCATGGAGTAATAGTCTTTAAAGAGCTGTTGCTGCTGAACGGCTGCGGACCACGACACGCTGTAACTCATGAGGGTTTCCGTAAAGTAGGTGAGCGGGAAAAAACCTGAATCAGACCGGCTGTATTCGTCGTAGTCGTCGTGTGGATGCCTTAGCCCAAACATGTGGCCTGCTTCATGGGTTATCAAAGCAGTCAACCCTTGTTCTACTACGTATTCGTAATATATTGCCGCAGAGGCGAATAGGGGGTGTGTTGGGTCGCGTGGGTTTGGAGCGGCCCTCCCCAAAACACCCGGTTTGTCGACGAAAGAGTTCGTTGTCGTAAACAAAATTATGACTGGGATGTTGACGTAGTTTGCACCGGCAGCCTCTTGAATTATCCCCTTGCGATTCAGTATTTCGTACGCCGTATAGTCTTTGAGAATTATGCCCTGCGGCGTGTATTCGATAGCCGACCTGATTTCAGGAACAGTCGCTAAGTCGATTTTTCTGAGACGGATGTTGAACTGGTTGTAGGGCATCAAGGTTCTGTAGGCTTTCTCCATCATTTCTGGGTCAAAATACCTGGTCAGAAGGTCGAACCCAACGCCCGCCACCGTAGCGTCTATGACAACGATATCTACCAAACTCTGCATTCTGTACCTTGGCTGGTAGAGAGTTGATTTGACCAAATTCTGGTCGATCAGGATGTCGATCAGGGATGCAAGGTAAGCTATTCTCTCCTCCTGCGAATCGATGAGGTAGAAAGGTGTGATGGATTGGAGGAAACGCGGTGGCGGTAGTGAGCAGATGTCGACGTAATAGTATCTACCCCACCAAGGTCCTCCGAAAATAGTTATTCCGAAGTCCGCTAAATATCTGTCAGAGTCGGTGCTTTGGCCAAACGTATGGTATATGATTGGTTTATCTCCCCTAATCAGTATGCTGCAGAAGACGAAAATGGCGTAGCCGCCCGCTATTTCGGGAAAATATTTCTCGGTCAAGGAGGCGAAGACCCGTAGAGCGTCCCGTGCGTGAACAGTGCTGTCAACCCATGAAAGCGGTATGTTGGATGAAACTGCAAATTCGACGGCTTTCTGAGCTATTTGATAAGGTGTTCTCATCAACTGAGACCGCATCAATTCTCGATATTCGTTCACCACCGTCCTATCCGGTATTAGAAACCGGAGATTGACCTCGAATTCAAAAGGCGCCAAATTCTCATCCCTGCTGAAGGCGGCCAGCTGGGACTTGGCCACGGGCCTAATAATCCCAGTATCAACTATTTTCTCCAAAAAATCGTTGACATTTCGGGCGCCGAACCATGCGAG
>JANWZT010000013.1 GCA_025054515.1 Candidatus Caldarchaeum sp. | reverse complement strand
GCCTTCATCTTCCTGTACACGGGCATAGCCTACAAAATCGTTGAACTATCATCCGTGAACACCGCCGTCGCAGCAGTCCTCGGCGCGGGATTGACCGTCTTCTCCGCAACCGCCTACAAAGCTTTGAAGCTGATGGTTCTCGGCGACGTATTGAAAGCCTCTGGAGTGCTGAAGGAAGGCGACTACGTCGTCGTAGGTGGAAAAGTCGCACGCATCACCGACGTCCAAGCAACCCACACCGTCCTCACAACATCCGACCTACGGAAAATCTACGTCCCCAACGACCAACTGCTTTCGGAAAAATTCGCCAACATGACCAAATCCGGAGCCGGAGTCCTCACCGTCAGAATAAAAATCGACACACGAAGAATCGGAGTTTCCGACGCCAAACTCATCCTTCTCAAAACCGGCACCGACCTCGCCAAAGGAGAAGCCGCGCCCAACAGGGCCGCCGAAGTCCGCGTGGAAAAAATCGAAGGAGACTACGTAACCCTCCGCCTCACCCTCTACCTTATCAACCCGGCGAAAGCCGAGCCGCTTGCTTCACACATCATGGAAAGAGTTCACGCCAAGCTTTACGAAGCCACGGCCGAAGCGAGAATTTAACTGACCAACGGAAAGACGTTCTCCAAAACATACTGGATAAACTGGGCTTCCGACATCCGCGAAAACGAAACAACGACACAGTTCCGCGTAACACCCAGAACAGCGTTCGACCCCTTCACCGCAAAAACCAGATACCAGATTTTGCCGTGGGCGAGATATTCTTCGTACTTACCCGTCGATATCAGGGACGGACCGTAGAGCGCGACTTTGTCGACGCCGGGGTAGTCAAGGCTGTCGAAGAAGATGACTTTGGTTGCTTCGGGGTTTGATTCATGATATTTTTGGAGTTTTTCGGGTGGGATGCGGGCTTCGACGATGCTGCGGTAGTTGAGGAACAGGTGGTAGGAAAGGACGCTGGCGACGTAGTTGGCGAAATGTTTGTTCTGGACGACTGTGAGGTAGATTTTGTTGTTCTGCTGGTTGAAGAAAATCGTTGCTTGAATGGTCTTCATCACGGGGTTTATCTTCCCCCGCTGGTTGACGTAGATGACTTTGTCCCGGGAAAACCTTCCGTAGAGGACGTTGTTCTTCAGGTCGAGGTTTGAAACGTCGGTGACGAGTTCGAAATCCTGTTCACCGTGTTTCTGATGCTCGCTCATCCTGTAGTCGCGTAGTTTTTCAGCGATTTCGTCGAAGGAAGAACGCTGTTTGACCTCGAATATCTTGGCTGACAGAACCATCTCAAACCAGCTGTTTAGCTCTTTCTTCCACGTATTTTTTTAGGTTAACTGACGGGCTGTACCCCAGCATCCTACGGGCCTTTTCGACGGATGCGACGCTGTATCTGACGTCGTTGGGCCTCGGAGGCGCGTGAACGATGCTGGAAGAAGTTTTTCCGAAGGCCTTTAGAACAAGCTCCGCCACCTCCAGCACCGAAAAACCCGCGCCCGAGCCGATGTTAAACACTTCCATCCCATCAAAATTCCGTTCCAAACAACTGACAACCGCGTCAGCCACATCGCCGACATAGACAAAATCACGCACCTGCCCCCCGTCGCCGTGAACATTCAAAGCCCTTCCATGGACTACGTCGTCGATGAACTGGTCGACGACGCCGAAGCCGTTCTTCGCCTTAGTTTTTCCGTAGGCGTTGAAGACGCGGAGGACGACTGCCTCGATTTTTTTCTTCTCGCTAAAGCTTTGGACGAGCGTTTCGGCGAGGAGTTTGGTGCGGCCGTAAACCGAAACTGGATTGACAGGCGTTTCCTCAGTTATCACGCCTTCGGCTTCGCCGTAGACGGCGGCGGAAGAAACGAACACGACTTTCTCGACGTTTTTTGCGACGCATGCGTTGAGAACGTTCTCCGTCCCCGTTACGTTGACCGCGAAGGCTTTTTCGACATCGGCTTCGCAAGCCGGGACTGACGAGACGGCGGCAAGATGAACAACCGCGTCAGCCCCGTCGAACAAGGCTTCCAACCTATCGCCGATGGATATGTCATGCTCCACAACATTCAGCAAAGGCGACGGAGGCGGCAAATTGAACATGTCTCCGGTCGAAAAATCATCCACAACCGTCACACGCCAACTCCTGTCCAGAAGACGCCTGACAACAAATCCGCCGATGAACCCAGCCCCACCAGTAACCACAACATCAACCAAACCCATACACCTTCAGATACAGCGGGAAAACGGTCTTCCACGAAAATTTTTCCACGGCTTTCCGGTAGGCGTTTTCAGCGAGTTGTGCCGCGTATTCGGGGTCGGCGAATAGTTTGGCGACCGATTCGACGAGCTGCTGGACGTCATCCGGCTGAAACAGAAGGCCTGTGACGCCGTGTTGGATGATTTCGGTGTTTCCCCCGACCGCGGACGCCACGACTGGCGTTTTGAGCGACATCGCCTCCAGCAGAACCGTGCTCATCCCCTCGGCGAACGAAGGAAGAACGAGAACGTCGGAGCCGGCGATGTATCCAAGAGCCTTCCGATGTTCGACTCCCCCCGCGAATAGAACGTTGTCCAGCCCTTCAGCGGCCCGTTGGAGAGATTTTCTTTCAGGGCCTTCGCCGACGATCACGAAAACCACATCCTTAAGATGCCGCGCCGCCTCGACGATGGCTCCAACGTTCTTTTCACGAGACAACCTCCCCACGTAAACCACCTGCTTCGACGCAGTCCGCACCTTCTCCACATCATCCAGCCTAACATCCACCGCGTTCGGAATATACACCGCCTCAACGCCCATGCGTCGGTAGGCCTCTGCGGCCTTCTCCGATACGACCGTGACGATGTCAGCCCATTCCACCGCCTTCTTCTCGATAAAAGAAGCGACCCGGCCGACGGCCGAGCCGTGAAGGAGATTAACTTGTTCGGCGTAGACTCCGTGGATTGTGAGGATTTTTCTTTCAGCCGCCGCCGTTTTCATGGCGAATGATGATGGAACGTTGTGGGCGTGGACGACGGATGCCTTACGGAAAGCCGCAGACAAAGAAGAGGTGATCATAAACGAAGGGTTTTTCAGACCTTTGACCTTGACGATGGGCGTGTTTTCGGATGAAATGAGGTCGACGCTGTAGCCGGCAGCTTTGAGATGGAAGGCCAGCTCTGAAACATGCCGAGCCACTCCCCCCAACCCGCTGGCCGTCGGAGAAATCAGCAGAACATCCGCCCGCCCGCTCAACCCGTCCAACAAAGACAATAGCCGGTATAATACGTAACGTGCGGCAGGCCATGAATAGCTTTAAATCTCTGAAACGATTCCACGGCATCCGGTGACATAGCGCTGGGCAAAGTCAGAACGCGGAAGGTGAAAACACTTGCGAAAGCAATCAGCGAAGCCTACGCTGACCGGGTGTCGGCAAGCTTCGAAGAAAACAAGAAACTGGTCCGTGAAGCTCTCGCGGGCCGTTTCTCGAAGAAGCTTTCAAACCGTATCGCCGGATATCTTGTGACGTTGAAAAAATTGGAGTTGAAGAAAGAAAAAGCCGCGGCAGCCGAGAAAGAGGCTGTTGAGCCATCACCGACGGAGCCTTAGAGCTATCAGGACGACGGCAATAACCACAACTATCACTGCGACGGTTATCACTATTTCGGTGACACAAAATCCGTTCGGCGTGGGGGTGTTTTTTGGTGTGGTGGTTCTTGGTGTCTTGGGTGTTGTCTGGGCGGGTGTGGTGGGTGTCGTGGGTGTTGTCGGCCTCGGCGTCGTTGGCGTTGTCTGCTGCTGAACCGTTATCACGGTCGTGATGGTTTGGGTTATCGTCGTTCCCGGCGAAACGACTGTCTGTCTAACCGTCGTTGGCGTGACTGTTTGACGGGTTGTGTAGGCTGTGGGTGGAAACGTCACAGTTTCTCGGTTGGTCGTGCCGGGCCTGACTTCGGTGTAGGATGTTGTTAAATCAATTCTCGGCACCGCTTCAGCTGTGTAGGTGGTTCCTTGGAACGAGATGGTTGTTCCGGGTTCGGCGGTGACGTAGGTCGCTGGAACTGATGCGAACGCCCATTCGACGAGCTGGGTGATGGTTATGCGGTTGCAGAATTCTCTGATGGCTCCGTAAACCGGCATCGTCATGACCATTCCGAAGGTGGTTACCGGAAAGTCTCTGAGACCTGTGGTTACAAGGGTTGTTCCTCCTTCGACATATGTGAAGATGGTTGTGTAGCGGCTTTGGGTGAAGACGGTGCTGAACGTTGTCCCGGTCATGACGAAAGTGGTTCCGGGAATTGCGACGACTCTCGGAGGAGCTTGCGCCGTGAAAACCACCGTACAGGTCTGGTCGGGCTGACGCACTTCATAGACGATGGTCATGCCGGGCATTTGTACGGTTGCGACGATTGTTGTCCCCGCTATGACCGTCTGAGTGGTGTAGGTGGTGGGTGGAATCGTTACCACACGCGTGGTCGTCGTGGTGATGACCTGCTGGCTTTCGACGTAGCCGAGCAGACCTACCGCTAATAGAACGACTGTTCCTGCGAGAAACAACCATCGCAATAGGAAAACCTCGTTTCTCCCGGGAAACCGGTCTTTATAAAGTTGTAGCAGCTAATAAGCAGGTTGTCAACAGTTTTGTCGCTGGGATGGGTGTTAAAATCGGCGACATTATTCCTGAACAGGCTGTCGAGAAAACAACGTTGAAGAAGTTGGCGGGAAAATCCATCGCCTTTGACGCCTACAACATCCTTTACCAGTTTCTCGCCACGATACGTGGAGCTGACGGAAGGCCTTTGATGGACAGGCGGGGCCGCGTCACGAGTCATCTCAGCGGGCTGTTTTTCCGGACGGTTAATTTTCTGCAGGAAGGTCTGTTGCCTGTTTACGTCTTTGACGGAAGGCCTCCGGAGATGAAGATGGCCACCGTTGAGAGGCGGTTGATGGCCCGTGAAGAAGCGGGCCGGCTGTATGAATTGGCTTTGGCGGAAGGGGACGTGGATGCCGCTCGTCGTTATGCGCAGCGGGCGGCGTCTCTGGAAAAATACATGGTCGAAAGCGCGGCTGACCTCCTCAAGGCGATGGGCGTTCCCTACGTGATGGCTCCGTCCGAAGGCGAAGCTCAAGCAGCCTACATGGCGGCGAAAGGAAGCGTCTATGCTTCGGGGTCGCAGGACATGGATTCGCTGTTGTTCGGCTCGCCGAGGCTCGCCCGCAACCTTTCCATCGTCGGAAGAAGAAAACTTCCCCGACGCAACGAATACGTCGAAGTCGAGCCGGAAATCATACACCTTGAAAAGGTTCTGACGGGCCTCGGCATAACCCGTGAACAGCTCATCGACATCGGGCTCCTCGTGGGAACAGACTATTCGCCGCAGGTAAAGGGTGTCGGCCCCAAAACCGCTTTGAAAATCATCAAGGAACACGGCTCGTTGGAAAAGGCCGTCCAAGCAGGAAAAGTTTCCGTCGAATTCGACATAGATAAAGTCCGCACACTCTTCATGCGTCCATCGGTTACGGACGATTACGTGCTGGGCTGGAAAGAGCCTTCGGAGGAAAGAGTGGTCGAGCTCTTGGTTGAAGAATTTGATTTTTCCCGGGAAAGAGTTGGAAAAGCCTTAACTGAGCTTAAACAGAGTCTCTCAAAAAAATCAAGCAGTCTTGACGCTTTCTTCGGTTAGTAGTTCGACGACTTTTCTTTCTTCGTCCAAGGTCGAGACCCGGACTTTGCCGTGAATTTCCAGCTTCATCAGTATCTGCAGCAGGTCTTGGAGCGAAGATTTCGGCCGGTGTCGTTTCATTTCGTCGTATAAGGTGTTGAGCATCGCTTTGCCGCCCAGTTTCCGCAAAAGGTCCAAGACTTCGGCGTGTTTCGACAAGATAGTTCAGCCGATCATCATCAGCAAAGGTTTTTCGGATGAGCGGAGGATTTCGCCGACTTTTTCGTATTCCCTCATCATCTGCGGCGTTATGCTGGGTTTAACGAGCATCATGGCTTCTTCAAAATCTCTTTTTGTGACTTTTTCGGCGTTGATGTCGCGGCGTAGTGCTGCGAGGGCTGCTTCGCGGCAGAGTGATTCGATGTCAGCGCCGGAAAATCCTTCGCAGCGGCTGGCGAGAAAATCGATGCTGACGTCGTCGGCGAGCGGCATTTTACGGGTGTAGATGTAAAAGATTTCGGCTCTTGCTTTTTCGTCGGGCGGTGGAATGAGCAACAGCCTGTCGAACCTGCCGGGCCTTAGGAGTGCGGGGTCGAGCATGTCGGGCCTGTTGGTGGCTCCGATGACGACGATGTCGTTCAGCTCTTCGATTCCGTCGATTTCGGCGAGAAGCTGGCTTGCAACCCTGTTCGTGACGCCGCTGCTATCCTCCATCACGTCTTTACGCGGGGCGATGGCCTCGATTTCGTCGAAGAAAATCACCGCGGGCGCAGCTTGCCGAGCCTTCCGGAAAATTTCGCGGATGGCTTTTTCGGATTCGCCGACCCATTTGGAAAAGATTTCAGGGCCTTTGATGGTGATGAAGTTCGCCTCGCTTTCGGTGGCTATCGCTTTGGCGAGAAGTGTTTTGCCGCATCCCGGCGGCCCGTAAAGCAACACGCCTTTCGGAGGCTTGATGCCGAGTTTTTCAAACTTGTCCGGATACTTGAGCGGCCATTCAACCATTTCGATGAGCTTCTGCTTCACCTGCTCGAGGCCGCCAATGTCCTCCCAGCGAACCGTCGGTGTCTCGATCTCGACTTCACGTAGGGCGCTGGGTGTGATTTCCTTGTAGGCGTCGATGAAATCCTTCATGGTTACTTCGAGGCTGTTGAGCAGTTCGGGTGATATTCTTTCGCCGGAAAAGTCGATGTTGGGAAGTATCCGGCGGATGGCTTTCATGGCTGCTTCGCGGCAGAGGGCCGCGAGGTCTGCTCCCGTGTATCCGCGTGTCATTTCGCCCAGTTTTTCGATGGTGACGTCTCTGGCGAGAGGCATGCCGCGGGTGTGGATGGTCAGTATCTCGGTGCGGCCCTTTTTATCGGGTATGCCTATTTCGATTTCGCGGTCAAACCTACCCGGCCGTCGTAGAGCGGGGTCGATGGCGTTGGGCCGGTTGGTCGCACCTATCACGATGACTGAGCCGCGGCCTTCGAGACCGTCCATCAAGGCGAGCAACTGTGCGACGACCCGTTTCTCGACTTCGCCGGTTACCTCGCTCCGTTTGGGAGCTATGGCGTCGATTTCGTCGATGAAGATGATGCTCGGCGCTTCTTCTTCGGCTTTGCGGAAAATTTCGCGGAGCCGAGCCTCTGTTTCGCCGTAGTATTTGTTCATGATTTCAGGGCCGTTGATGAGAATGAAATTGGCTTCGGCCTCTGTTGCCACTGCTTTGGCGAGAAGTGTTTTGCCGCATCCCGGCGGCCCGTAAAGCAGCACGCCTTTCGGCGGGTCTATGCCAAGTTTTTGGAAAAGCTCGGGAAACCGGAGGGGAAGTTCTATCATTTCACGGACACGCTGTATCTGTTCCTGAAGCCCGCCGATGTCTTCGTAGGTGATGCTCGTCCGCAGAGTTTTTTCTTGGACGACTCTGCTTTGGATGACGAGTTTGGTTCGCGGCGTGATTTTCGCTATGCCTGTCGGCCTCATCTGGACGACGGCGAAGGTGAAGAGGTTTCCGAAGAAAAGCACGGGTATGATGTTGCGGTGGACTACGGGATATTCTATCAACCTGCTTTTGACGAGTTTGGTGAAGTTTTCGTCGGCTTTGATGGATGTGTTGTATGGGGCGAGGACGACGAGCTGGGCCTCTTTTACGTTGGCTTTTCTAACGATGACGTAGTCGTTGAGGGAGACTCCCGCGTTGTTACGGATGTGGCCGTCGATGCGTATCACGTCCTTATCTTTTTCATCGTCCATGTAGCCCAGCCAGACGGTTGCCGCCGTCAGTTTCTTGCCACGGATCTCGATGATGTCGCCGGTTGAAAGACCGGCTTCGGCCCCGACCGAACGGTCTATACGGGCTATTCCGTAGCCGACATCCCGTTGTTTCGCCTCGGCGACACGAAGCCGCAGCTCCTTAACACTCATTCATCAAAAGACTTTGATACGCAGGATTTAAACGATAACAGCCCACACGCAAAAGTTCTTACATCTTTGTTCATAAAAGCCAGCTACGGAGTCTGCTCATTCCGAATTCCCGTTTTTCATCCCTGCCCGACGGAAAAGGCGGCTCGAAAACGACTTCGGGGACGGGGTCTGCGTAAAAGTTGGCGTTTCCTCTGCCCGCGTAGCCGTCGCCCACTTCGACGTAACATGCCCCCCTGCCTTCGAAAACGTCGCCTGCCTCTCTACCGGTTACTGTGGCGGCGATGCGGCGGGCCGCGGTCAAGCCCATCGATTCGGCGAAGACTCCGGCCTTGGGTAGAAACATTCCGTTCTTCAGCTTGATGGCGACTACGTCGCCGACCGCGTAAACATCTTCAAATCCTGTCTCCATCGTGTATGGGTTCACCGGAATCCAGCCTGTCTCATCCACCAAGCCCGCATCCCTAACAACCTGCGGAGCCCTGTGAACCGGCACGCCCAGAAGCAGGTCAAACGAGGCCTCACCATCTTCGAAAACCAAACTTCTGCGAGACGGGTCAACCCTGCTGACTATCTTCTTCGGATGATACCTGATGCCTTTTTCAGCCAACATGGCTTCGACGGCTTGGCCGACGTGTTTTCCAGCCGCGGGCATGGGATGAGGCTCCGGCGTGTAGATGTCGATTGATGTTTTGTCTCGGATGTTTTTCCGCCGAATGTATGCGTCTACGAGGAAGGCGGCTTCGTAGGGTGCGGGCGGGCATTTGAAAGGTGTTCGCGTTATCAACACCGCTATGCGGCCTCCGGTGAATTCTGTCAAAGCGTTTTGCGCGGCGTAGGCACCCATCAGCTCGTAGAAATTGTAGGCCATTTCCCGGAACCCGGGTACGGCATCATAAACGTATTCGGCTCCCAAGGCGATGACGAGTTTGTCGGCTTCATAGACACGTTCAACAGTTTTGACCTGTTTGCGGGCCGCGTCTATTCCGACAACTTCTTCGTTGACGAAAACCACCCCGTGTTTTTCGACGCCTCGAATCGGATACAAACATTCCCGCGGCGACTCTATCTCACCCGTCATGAGCCAAAGGTTCATGAAGCCCATCGAAAATTTGTCGCGGCGGTCAATTAAGAGAACGCGGATGTTCGCGGGAAGAAGCTTCCGCAGTTCCACCGCCGCCGCGAGGCCTCCGAACCCCGCTCCGACGACGACCACATCACGGGTCAAGTCAGTAAACATTCGGCATTCAAGCCCTGTTTTAAACTGTTTGCGGTTTACAACTTTAATATCTTCGATGGGTTTTGTTGGTGACTGGCTTGGTTGATGTTGAAACGTTGCGGTGGGATGGGCGACGCCGCGAGCTTGTGTTGATTGACCAGAGGGCTTTGCCTGCTCGTCTACGTTATGTGAGGTGCGGGTCTGTGAAGGATGTGGCGGCAGCCATAAGGAACATGACGGTTCGCGGTGCTCCGGCCATCGGTGTCGCGGCGGCGTTTGGGATGGCTTTGGCGGCTATGCGGTCTAAGGCGCGGAGCAGGGAAAAGCTGTTGGAAGATCTTCGGAAGGCTCGTGAAATGTTATCGGCGACAAGGCCGACGGCGGTCAACCTTTTCTGGGCCCTCGACCGGATGATGAAAAAAGCCGAATCCATGTCGACCGACAGACAAACCATCGTGTCCGAGCTTGTGAAAGAAGCTCAGAAAATCCACGACGAAGACGTGCAGATGAACAAAACGATAGGCAGGTACGGCGCTGAACTCATCAAAGACGGCGCACGGGTTCTGACCCACTGCAACGCAGGCGCGTTGGCGACTGCGGGATACGGCACCGCCATCGGCGTCATCAGATACGCCCACGAATCAGGTAAGAAGATTCTCGTCTACGCCAGCGAAACAAGGCCTCGGCTGCAGGGGGCCAAGCTCACGGCCTTCGAACTCAAAAAACTGAAAATCCCATTCTACGTCGTTCCAGACACCGCCGTGGCTTTCCTGATGTCGAAAGGCATGATCGACTGCGTCGTCGTGGGAGCAGACCGAATAATCGCCAAAACAGGCCACGTTATCAACAAAATCGGGACGCTATCCGCCGCCATAAACGCCAACCACTTCAAGATACCTTTCTACGTCGCCGCCCCATCGTCGACCATAGACCTACACAAAAAAGTCGAAGAGGTGAAAATTGAAGAAAGGGCCGAGGACGAAGTTCACTACGTGGGGAAAACACGGATTACGCCTACTGGGGTGAAGGCCGTTAACTATGCTTTCGACATCACCCCGCCGGAGCTGGTTACGGCGGTGATTACTGAGAAGGGGGTTTTCAAGCCGGAGGAGCTTTACCGTTTTTTGACGGGTTAGCCGAAAAAGAGTTCGACGAGGAGGATGAGTGTCGCAGTCACAACTCCCAGCCCGGCCATGCGTAACCCTGTTTTGACGACGTTGATGCGGGAGAATTTGCCGAGGAACATTCCGAGGAGGAAGAGGATGACGAGGCCTTCGGCTGTCGAAAGCATCGGGGCCATGGGCTGAAGCTCAACGAAATGGAGGCTGATGATGTAGGGGAGAAGGACGGTCATCGAAAGCAGGAAGTTGGACAGCCCACCGACGACCGAAGCTATCAAAGTGCCGACCGCCCCAGCTCTGCCGATGACCGTATCGCTCACATCACGTAACATAGATTCTTCGATTTCCCGAATCATCCGACGGGTCTCCGCGCTTTCGGTCAAGTAGATTCCCGAAACGCCGCTGACAAGCATCGCGATCGCCGTTCCAACACCAGCAAAAACAACCGTCGAAATATTCGCCCCGGGAACGATCGCCGCACCCAGCGAAAGCCCCATCATCGCCAAAACTCCGTCAAAGGAGTTGCTGAAAAAATACCGCCGCACCGCCACCTGCTTCTCCGAAATCTCCAAACTCCTGCGGAGATTTGATTTCACGCCGGCGAGAATTTCAGCGAGTTTACGGAACATGTTTGGACCTTTTCGGCGGATGGGTCTATGCGGGGCTTCTAATAAGCATCAACAAGCCGACGGGCTCCGGGTAGATGCATTTTTTATAAGGTTGTCGGTGAAATCCGCCATGGCCAGCCTCAAAGTCAGGTTCGTCGTCGCTGTCTTCTTGGCTGTGGGCCTCTACCTCACGACATACGCCTTCGTCCAGCTGGGGCTACTGCCGGCAGTCGCTGAAAGAATAGTCCTTGTAACAGTGACGGTGCTTGCCGGAGCCTACCTCGTCAGAATAACGTCTTCCTACGTCGCCAAAACCTTCCAGCCGCTGGTCGGCCAGCAGGCTATCGGAGGCTCTCTCATCATCCAGCTCATCGGATACATCCTGATAGCCGTGTTCCTTCTTTCCTCGCTCGGAGTCTCCCCCGAAACAGCTCTCGCCGGGGGAACGATCACGGGCCTCGTCGTCGGCCTCGCAGGCCAAAACACCCTTTCCAACGTCATCGCCGGCATCATACTCCTCGCCTCAAGGCCATTCAAAATAGGAGACCGGGTCGCCGTCGTCACAAGCTCCGTCCCCTTCCAGTGGGCCTTCCTGCCGGGTTACAAATATTTTTCACGCGACTACGTCGTCCCCGCCTACACAGGAGTGGTTGAAAACATGAGCCTGATGTACACCACGCTCGTGACCGACGACAAACTTGTGATAAGGATACCGAACAACATCATCCTCGCCAACTCGGCCATCGCCAACTACTCCGAAGTCAGCGAAAGAGTCCGCAAACTTCGGTACGAATTCCCCATCGACACCGACCCAAACACCGTCATCGAACGTCTCAAAACAAGCCTTTCCGAAATTCCCGAAGTCAAAAGCATCTACCTCGAGGAACAAAGCGACAAAACCCACTACATCGTCGCGGTCGTCTTCGAAGCACCGCTCCAGACCTGGCACGAAGTCAAATCAAAAATCCTCGCCAAAGTCATCACCGTACACCGAGAAATGCGACAACCATCTCCGACTTAGAAAGATTTTTCATCATCCAGTATGGTTTTACGGTAGATGCCTTCCCGCGCCGTTCTGCTCAAACGGGTAGAAGACCATTTCGCCGGCAAAGGATGCCGGGTTGTCGAACGGTCGGTCGGAGACGGTTTTCTCCGGCTTCGTTGCGGCGGCGGTGAAACTGTTGTGAGGGTTGTGGACGAGATGGCGAGCAGGGATGAGATGCTCGCGACGATCATCCAAGCCGCCCTCGACTCGGGCGCGGGAAAAATAGCCTACGTATCGATTCCCATGGGGCTGGTTTCGCGGCTCGGCGACTACGCCTTCCGCGTCAACAAAATAGGCGTCCTCGTCTACGACGAAAAAGATTTGGTCGAAGTGGTTGAAGGAGGGTTGCAGACGCCGTCGACAGCCGACGCGACGCAGCCGGAATTCGATGCATCGGCCCTGCTCGAGAAAATAGACAGGTTGGAAACGCTTTACAACGAGCTGGCCCGAAAAATCGAAACCATCGAAACCCGTCTATCAGAAACAGCTGCACCTATGCCAACGGAGAGACACGAAACATCCCACGTCGAAACGCCGCGGCAAACATCCTCCAAGAAGACGAAGAAGCTTCCGGAAATTCCTTCGTTCATCGAAGACAACCCATGGGTCGAATTGCTTTCGGGCAAAAAATGAATATAATACAAAGAATTCCATTCGTCCGGATGGATGTTTGACGAAGAATACCGGCGGAGGTACGTGTTTGGATGCGACTACGGAACGAGTGATTTTAAGTACGGGCCCATCACGCAGGGAGACAAACCTCTCGTGACCGCTAACCGTGGGTATTTTCCGGAAAAGTCGATTGTTTCGCAGATTCTCGGCGCCGAGAAGGATGTTGTGGTGGGGAAGGACGTGACTTTGTTTTTGGGCGCGGGTTCGGAGCTTTCGACGAGGCTTGTTTATCCGATGCGGAGCGGGACGGTTGCGAAAGACGATGACAGGGCTTGGCGCGTTGTCGAGGAAATATCACGCGAAGGGTTGGCGGAGTTCAAGCCCTCCGGTTTCGGCTTCAAAGGTTTCTACGTCGTCGCCGCGTTGTCCGCGACCGCCCCACGCTACATGTATGAGAAGATGTTCACGGTCTACGAGAAGCTCGCCGAAGAGGGGTTGATTCATTCGTCGACCATCATTCCTCAGCCGCTCGCCGTGGCCATCGCCCACAAACAGACTTCATGCGTCGTCGTAGAAAGCGGCCACGGAAACACTCAAGTCGCACCTATTTCACGGGCCCCGATAAGAGAGGCGATCATCGCCCTCAACCGTGGTGGAAGCAACGCCAACGCCATCACAGCCGAAATCCTCAAAGACGCCGGATACGGAGACCTCGTCAAAGAAGAATCCCTCGTCAGAAAAGTCAAGGAAAACATCGGCCTCCTACCGCTCCAGCTGGACAAAGCAGTCAACTACGCGAAAAACCATCCCGAAGAAGTGAGGGCTGTTTACCAGCCGCCGGGAACGAGGATTAAGATTGATCTGGGCCGCGATTCTTGGACGCGTTTTCTCATCGGCGAATACGTCTTCGACCCGAACCACGAAATATTCCAAAGCTACCACAAGCGGGGGATGCCGAGGCCATCGGACACAAAGGTCGGCGACGTCTTCTTCTACGGAACACTCAGCATCGCAGACACCATCATCCAATCCGTCGAAAAATGCCCAACAGAAATACAGCCGCTTCTCTACGGACAAGTCATCCTATCCGGCGGCAACTTCTCCTGGCAGGCCCCCGCAAAGCTCCGGAACATAGCCGTCGACAGCCAAACACGGTTGGCCCACGAGCTGCGGGAAAAAGGCGTCGAACAGCCCGTCGTCAACCTTTCGTCGGACCCGCAGTACGCCGTATGGCGTGGATGCATCGTCTTCGGATACGCCGTCCCGTCGACGTACGGATGGACATGGGATAAAATGGAAGGATGGTACCATCACCGCCGATGAACCAACCCCGAGCAGGCTTCTTTCCGACGGTATTTGGGCTGGCGTGGTAGTCAGGCCATATCGATGGAATATTTGCGGGAAGTTTTCACGTTTAATAGCGGGGAGGTTGTCTTGCTCGGGGAACCATGAAGGCGAAAAACTACCGCAGGCCGGAGGGCATGACCTACGCCCGGAACGAATACATCCACGGCCCGCCGCCATCGCGGATAACCAAATACAACGCCGGCGTGTACCGCGACGACTACACTCATGAACTGCTTCTTGTCCCCGAAACGGACCTTCAGATAAGAGACGTCTCCATCGAGTCGGCGCGCATCGCGGTTAACAAATATTTGACGGAAAAGCTGAACGACAAATTCTACCTCGAAGTCAAGGCCCACCCCCACCACGTTCTCCGAGAAAACAAGATGATATTCGGGGCCCACGCCGACCGACTGCAGGAAGGCATGCGTAGGGCCTTCGGAAAACCCATCGGAAGAGCGGCCCGGGTGGAAATGGGCCAGCCCGTTTTCAGGCTCCTCACCTACGGCGACGGCGTTCAGGCAGGACGCGAAGCCCTAGACCTCGCCGCCAAAAAACTTCCGAAAAAATACTACATCATCGAAAACCAGCTAACCCAAAATGCCTAACACCGCCGAAGAAGCGGAAATTTACGTGGACGGAGCATCAAGGGGAAACCCCGGCCCAGCCGGCATCGGCTATGTCATCAAAACACGCGACCGAACCTTCAAACACCACGAATACATCGGAAAAACGACCAACAACCAAGCAGAATACACCGCGCTCATCAAAGCTCTGGAAGAAGCCGCCGCCATCGGTGTGAAAAAAGCCAAAGTTTACAGCGACAGCGCTCTGCTGGTCAAACAGGTCAAAGGAGAGTTCAGAGTAAGGAACCGACGGCTGGCTGAACTGCGGCGCATGGTTTTGGACTCGGTGTCCAAATTTGAAGAATTCGACATAATTCATGTGGATAGGGAAAAAAACAGGGAGGCTGACGGGCTGGCCAACCAAGCCATAGACAGTTTTACGCCTTGACGGTTATCACGGCCGGCTGCTGAACTGGTTTCTTCTGTGCTTCCCTGATTCTCTTCAGCATCGCTTCGTATTCTTCCTCTGTCATGCAGTGGCACATGGCGTCTGGGGGAAGTTTTTCGCGGCTATAAATGCTGTGGTTTTACAACTTTTATTATCCCTCTGCTGGTTGAACCGCCGTGGTGAAAGTTGTTAAAATTGCTGGTTTGAGGAAGGCAGTTGCCGAAAGGCTGGGCTACAGCTGGCGTAACTGTCTTCCGGTTGCTCTGATGACTGATTTTGACGCTTCTTCGCTTCTGAAGTCTTATCGAGAGGGGAAGGAACGTTTCGGCGAAAACAGCCCGAGCATCACCGCGTTCGTGGTAAAGGCTGTTGGCGAAGTTCTCGAGAAACGGAGCGAATTCAACGCCAACATCGAAGGCGATGAAGTGAAAATTTTGGACGAGGTCAACATCGCTGTCGCGGTCGACACCCCGAAAGGCCTCTACGCCCCGACGATAAAAAACGTTAATTCCAAAACCTTGCTGGAAGTTGAAGCCGAGTTGAGAACGCTTGTGGACAAGGCGATGAAGGGAACGATTACGCTCAACGAATTGGCCGGCCATGGTTTCACGGTCTCCAACCTCGGCCACCTCGGAATCACCTACTTCACACCCATCATCAACCCGCCCGACATATGCATCCTCGGCTTCGGAGCCGTCAAACAAACCAGGGAAGGCCATCGCGGACATCTAACGCTTGTTTTCGACCATCGTGCCGTCGACGGAGCACCGGCCGCTGCTTTCCTCGGCGAAATAAGGAGAAGGTTGGAAGAAGTTTCGCCTCCGTGAAAACCATGATGGGAAAAATTTCTGTTCTGGCGAGTCATAGCGCGTTGGATGTTCTTGACGGAGCACGTGGTGAAGGCTTCAAAACGGTG
>JANWZT010000139.1 GCA_025054515.1 Candidatus Caldarchaeum sp. | reverse complement strand
CCCACATCCCCTTCAAGATTCAGCAACTCCTGAAAAACGCTCCGTGAAAAAACGGCGGGATTAACAGGCCTTCCACCCAACCCTGCAGCAACCACCGAATACCGTTTTTCACGGAATACTTCGACAAGCAATTTCACAACATGTTTTACGAAAGGCATGTCCGCAAGCATCACCGCCAACCCATCCGCATCCGAAGGAGTCCAACTAACGGCCAGCTTCAGCGCCTCGCTCATCCCAAGATGAGCCCGCCTGTTAACCAACACCGAAGCGTCGACCGGCAAAATCACATTCCTCAACTGTTCAGGCCTTAAAACAACCGCCCGAAATTCAAAAAAATTTAAGGCCTCAGCGGACCAGCTGAGCAGGGGCTTGCCGCGTAGAAGCACGTTCAGCTTGTCGCTCTGAAATCTATGCGAAAAACCGGATGCCAGAACCGCTCCTGCAAGTTTCATGACCATCCGAAAAGGTAATCTGTTATAAGGATGGCCGCGATATACTTAAAAACCCACACCCCAGCTATAGGATAGGTGCGTTAGCTTGTACGCCGCCCGTGAAAGGGTTGAAGACTATCGTTCGAGGTTGTTATCGCTAACACAAGACCAGATGAGAAGCATCCTTGACATTTTGAGAAAGACCGTCTTGATGCTCGAGATGATATCGAAGGATACCGAATACAAGAAAATTGAAGAAGCCTACCATGAGATTCTCAAGGCTGACGAGGTGGCGAAAAACTGGAGAAGGCTCGTTGAAAAGGAGGTTTCAGACATAGGCGCGATACTCACGAACAGAGAAGATTTTATCAGACTGGTTAACTGCATCGACAAGGTCGCAGACATTTCAGAAGGCGTAGCCTTCCGAATTATAAGCCTGTACAAATCAAAAATGAAAATCGACAAGGACGTGCTTTCGGAGGTCTTGAAGCTGGGAGACCTCGTTCTCCAGACAGTAACCAAGCTCCGGGAAGCGCTTCTCGCAGTTACCTTGAACAGCGAAACTTTCTACCAAAAGGTCAAAGAAACCGAGGAACATGAAAGAAAAGTCGACGACATGTACCGAAACATCGATTTGACGATACTGATGACGGACATGAAGGTCGGACAGCTCCTGCTCATCAGAGAAATTGTCTCGATGCTGGAGGACATCGCAGACAAAGCCGAAGAGGCGGCCGAAAACCTTAGAGTCCTTTCTTTCGTGATTCTGTAGCTGATGGTTTGATGGCCGTCGGAGAGCTTCTCAGCGATAGCGTAATCGTTTGGGATTTGGAGCAGTCCCGTAGACTCTACAGGGAAGGGTTCTACGGAAAACCACTGGGAATTCCCAAACCACGTGACATCAACTTCGACACGCCACTCGTCCTCGACCTCGTCGAAGCTCTGTACCTCGCAAAAAAAGGCAAACTCAAGATATTCCGCGAAGGAAAAGAGCTCACAACCGAAGAATTTGAATCATACGCCGCATCGATAGACGCCAACTTCGGCCGGAAATACGGTGTCTACGCAGACCTCAGGGAAAGAGGCTTCGTAGTCCTTCCCGGAATAAAATTTGGAAGCGACTTTGCCGCATACCGGCACGGCCCGGGAGTCGACCACGCCCCCTTTATCATACAGGTCAAGGACGAAGCCGAGAAGCTGTCGGCTTTGGAGATAATCAGGTCGGGTAGGCTGGCAACGTCGGTCAAGAAACACTTCACCGTATCAGTTCCGACCGAAGACAAAGTCGTTTATCTAATGTTTGAATGGTGGCGTGCCTAAATTTTTCTTTCGAAAACAACGTGCAAAGTTTTCTCCACGCGGCGGAGGTCGACAAGCTGTTGTCCTGTTTTCTCTGCCCAGCTAATCATGTCGACCTCCGTGGCCGGGTCCGAAGTAACGATGTGAACTGTTTCCCCCACGGACAGGTGAGCTTTCATATAGTCCCCTATCTGTGTCAAAATTCCTTCGCAGGTTTCTCCGAAAATGGTTATTTGATAGTCTGGCACGGTTTTGAGACATACTACACCACGTTTAGAATTTTTGACTCTATATTTTTCACCGGCCTCGGCCGCTTCAGATAGGCCGGAAAACTCTTCCATCGCAGTCACTTCCGCCAGCCAGCCCTCTCCATAAGGGTCTTCCGCGATTCGTGCCGGATTCGCGACCGCTTGTTCGTTCACAGCTTTGACCATCAACTGAAACGGAGTGATCAACACCGCCTCTGTTTTCACCGTTGACAAGATAGCGAGCGCCGTATTTCGCTTGACTGGTGAGCATACATTCCGAAAGTTTACTTTCCTTGGTTTGCCGACGAAAAAAAGGAAAGCAGGAACTACACCCAATCGCATGGAATTTGAATTTGTAGGTTTTAGCCAAAGGTCGTGTTCGACGACGTAGAGCCGGTCATCGGGATAAAGGCATCCGTCCTCTATCTTCATCGCTGTCGCTCTATCGGGAAGCGGACGAGATTCCCCCATTCAGTCCAGCTGCCGTCATAGACTTTGACGTCTGGGTAACCGAGAAGATGTTTGAGCACGAACCATGTTACGCTTGCTCTTTCGCCGATTCTGCAGTAGGTGACCACGTTTTTGTCCGGCGACACTCCCTTTCCGCCGTAAAGCTGCCGGAGTTCTTCAGCCGATTTGAATGTTCCATCTTCTCTTATCGCCTGACCCCATGGAATGTTGATGGCTCCGGGGATGTGGCCTCCTCTTTGGGCGTGTTCCGTCGGATATTCGGGAGGAGCGGTTATTTCACCTGAAAATTCCGCTGGTGAACGGACGTCGACCAGAACGAGGTTGGGTTCGCCGAGCTTGGCCCTCAACAATTCGTCGAGGAAAATCCTGTTCTCGATGTTGATTTTTTCTACGCGATATGTTGCCGGCTTTGGTGTCGGGATTTCACGCGTCAGTTCCCCGCCGGAATCTATCCATTTCTTACGGCCTCCGTTGAGAACCTGAACTTTCCGATGTCCGTACATTTCGAAGACCCAGAAAGCAAAGGTGGCGAACCAGTTGTTGTAATCTCCGTAGAGAATCACGTGGGTGTCGTTTGATATTCCGAGACGGGACATAAGGTTCTCAAATTCATCGGGGCCGATGATGTCCCTGACCGACTGCTTGTTCATGTCTTTCCGCCAGTCGACGAGAAAGGCTCCCGGGATGTGGCCTT
>JANWZT010000138.1 GCA_025054515.1 Candidatus Caldarchaeum sp. | reverse complement strand
TAAACATACCGCACATCTTCTACACGCTCACCCTAGTCTTAGCGATCTTAAGCATCATAACATCCATAGCGATTTATCATTCTAGGTTCGGGCTAAACTTGTTCGCTATCAGAGATGACGAAGACGCAGCAGAGGCCATAGGAATAGACACATTCAAGTACAAAATGCTCGCCTTTTGCATCAGCTCTCTTCTCGTCGCAATGGTTGGAGCAGTTTTCGCGGGATGGCTGAAATACGTCTGGCCCGAAACCGTTTTCAACCTCAATTACTCCCTTTATCCCATACTTATGAGCATACTGGGAGGGATGGGAACTTGGGTGGGACCAATTATCGGAAGCATTATTCTCACAGTTATCTTCCAAATGGTCGCCGGTGGGGAGGCCGTAGTCAACAACATCATTCTTGGCGCCCTCCTAGTCGGTGTGATGGTTTTCCTACCACGCGGGCTATTCCCGCTCTTGACAACCAGTTTTAGAAAGATTAGAGGTCGTAGATGACCTATGTGCATCAAAACGTCTATAAGCATGGTCGGAGGTGCGTAAGGTAATGGCCTTGCTGCAGCTGGTTCAGGTTAGTAAATCATTCGGGGGGCTGAAGGCGGTCAACAACGTGTCTATGGAAGTGCCACCCAACCTGGTTATGGGATTGATCGGGCCTAACGGATCGGGCAAAAGCACGTTGGTCAACATCATCACAGGCTTCTATAGGCCCGATTCGGGTGATATTTTTTTCAAAGGTGAGAAAATAACGGGACGCAGACCTTATTACATAGCTAACAAAGGAATCGTCAGAACATTTCAGCTAACGCGCGTGTTCAAAAACTTAACAGTTCTACAGAACCTAATGACAGCCTCCTCGGATAAAGAGCGCGATAAGGCAAGAATAGCCCAGATAATAGATTTGTTAAATTTCAACGGCAGGGAGAACACAACTGCAGACAGTCTCTCATACGGTGAACAGAAACTACTGGAGATAGGAAGGGCCCTGGTCAAAGACCCCGAGATGCTGATTCTCGACGAGCCCGCGAGCGGCATAAGTCCGATGATAGTAGACCGCTTGACGCATCTTATCAAGGATTTGAAAAAAATAGGAAGAACAATCCTCGTGATAGAGCATAATTTAAACGTTATAAGCAGAATATGTGATAGAGTGGTTGTGTTGAACCATGGTCAGAAAATAGCGGAAGGAAGCTTCAGCGAAATCTCCCGAGACCAGAATGTCATTACAGCTTACTTAGGTGAATAAATGCATGAGTTTGGAGATAAGAGGCCTCAAAGCGGGCTACGGCACCACGGAGGTATTACATGGAGTAGACGTGCATGTCGAAGAAGGAGAAATCACCACCATGATAGGGCCCAACGGCGCCGGAAAAACAACTCTCCTCAAAACCATCATGGGTCTCATCAAGCCGAGAAGCGGAAGTCTAATTTTCAAGTCAAATGGAAAAAGCTACGATCTCAATCAGTTAAGGCCTCACATGCGTGTCCACCATGGAATATGCATGGTGCCGGAGAGCGGAAGAGTTTTTCAGAAAATGACAGTTTTGGAAAATCTAAAGTTTGCAGCCTACACGGTGAAGGAGAAAAAGAGCATCGACACTAATTTGGAAAAAGTGTTCACACTTTTTCCCCGTTTAAAAGAACGGAGGAATCAGATGGCTGGAACACTTAGCGGAGGGGAACAGGCGATGCTCGCCATAGGAAAAGCCCTAATGCTAAACCCCAAGCTCATCTTACTTGACGAGCCATCGCTTGGGTTGGCTCCCATGATTGTAAAAGAAGCATATAACAAGCTGTTGGAGATTAACTCGTTGGGGGTCACACTTTTTATTGTGGAGCAGAACGTTGATAAAGCCCTCAGCGTAGCTACGAGCTTCTACGTTCTTAACCAAGGCAGGATCATATATTCAGGTAATCCCAAGCAAATAAACCGAGAAGACCTCTTCGCCAAATACTACATAGGCCAAGTCGAATCGAAATGACATGATTTCGTCATTTGTTGTTCTTCATCACCACTATAAGATTTAAATAGATTGAAAAGACGCGATGGCCATGTCCTATTACAATTTCGGAGAAATGGGCTTCCCCGAAGACACCGCCCTTGGTAAATTGGACCATGAAAAAATGCTGCGAGACAAGTTGGCGAGGGCTAAGGAGAAGATGCGTCAATATGGCTTGGGTTCAATAGTTTGTATGACTGACATAAACGTAGGATACTGCACCAACGTTCCTCCGATTTTTCCAGCCGCAGGAGCCATAGGAGGTAACAGATACGCAATCCTTCCCATCGAGGGGGAACCCGTCGCCTTTGAAGAATGCAACACCGCATTCGTTCTCAAGCACTGCCTCCCCAACATACGAGTCGAGTATTCGATACCCGGTTCCGGTGGCCCGCACCTGGCCAGCGCCAAGGAAGCTCAAGAGTTTCTCACGAGAGAATGGGCTGAACAGATTGCATCCATTCTTCGTGAATACAAATTACACAAGGAGAAGGTTGGAATCGACGTGAACTCGCCGCCGTTGATAGAGGCTCTCAGAAAAGCTGGTCTCGATGTAACATCCGACGGAGCCAAGGCTTTGCTTGAAGCCCGTATGATAAAAACACCGATAGAGATACAGTGCATAAGAGCGTTAGCGACAATCATAGACGGAATATTCGCAACGCTTGCAAAACACCTCAGAGCAGGCGTCACGGAGAAAGAAGTGTTCGCAAAATGCATATCGTACGCGGTGGAACAAGGCATCACCCCATACGGCGGGTTTATCGTGTCAGGCCCTCACACCTGGCCCAAAGACAACACAAGGCCATTCAGCGGTAGAAGAATTAGACCGGGCGAAGTTGTTTACGCGGACTTTTTCAATTTCAGCTTCAACGGCTACAAATCATGCTACTATAGAACCTTTGTCGTCGGAAAAGCGTCGAAAGACCTTCGGGAAACAAACGAAAGAGTACACAACTGGCTAAAGGAAGCTGAGAAAAGAGTTAAGCCGGGAAATACCACGAAGGACGTTGTCGAAGTCTGGCCGGATGAAAGCTATCTCTGGTCCGAGAAGCCACCATATATACGCACCGAGAGAGACAAGTTAGCGACCTTTTGGATGAACATGGGCCATGGCATAGGGCTCGGTCTTTACGAGCCGCCGTTTTTCTGGAGACCAGTCGCGCTCAAATGGCCGCAAAAACTGGAAGCAAACATGGCCATCGCCCTTGAAACGCTCG
>JANWZT010000137.1 GCA_025054515.1 Candidatus Caldarchaeum sp. | reverse complement strand
AAACTGGTTCAAAGCAGCAGCTTCTCCTCCGGCTTTTCCCGTTCGCACCGATCTCACCACCAGAAAACCTGCAACAAACGCGATGAAGACCAAAAGTACGGCCGGAACCGGTATCGAGAATGTTTCCACGTATCTGAGAGTCAAAGCCTGCTGGGACGTAACATAGATGTTGGTATACTTGAAGGTCACCTCTCGCCGGTCGCCGTCGAGAACTTTTAGCTGCCATGGCTCGGTGCTGAATGAGATTTGTGAAACAGGCGGTGTTCGAATGGTTAGAAAATAGTTCGACACCGATGCGTTAACGTAGTTTGGTGGAAAAACCTCGATACCATCGGCGGTTCTTCTGAAAATAGCGTCGGAGGCGTACACCACCTGAAATCTTGTTTTCTGGTTCTTCTGGAGTTCCTGCAAAAGTTTGACGTTGAGAATTCCTTTTTCACCGTCCCAAGACGTTCCTAAGGTAACGAAGCCCGAACGCGCCGACGCGACGGAAGCGGTTTTGCCAAGTTTCAAGTCCACAGACGCTATCGCCGAATTGCCCAAGTTGGTGAACACCAAGTCGGCTGTGACTGTTTTCGTCTCCAAATCAACCAAGATGTTGGCTTCTTCCAGAACGTATACTAACAAGTCGGGCGATTCAAAGAATGCCGTTAATGTTTTGAACTGGTTTTGCGGGATGTTTGAAATTGTTCCGTTTGCTTTCGATTTGTCCGCTGAGGTTTGGAGGTCTACGCCTGAGATTGACGTTATGGAGGCCGTTCCGTCGATTTGTAGATATAACTGTAGCTGAGCTGTTTCTTTTTCCCTGATTGGGTTTGCGGGAACGGAGAGCAAATACCGTTCCTGCGGTGCTTCGACCAACAGGTTCCGCCAAACAGTGACCACCGATATTGTCGGGCCTTTCCAGCTGGGTTTCGGAGCAGCTTCCAGCCAGACGACGTCATTCGAAACTTTGGTGGATATTTGGCCTTCCTCATCCAGTAGATAGTATCCCGCCAAATTTCTCAACATGTCCCGCGGAAAACCCAGCCTCACAACCTCCGTCCCCGATGCCACAGGAACCACATCGGTTACAAAAACAAGCCCTCCGTCGGCAACATGCACAGACCTTGACAGCGCTGTCTGCGCATCGACCGACCCCTGAAAGACAATCGCCAGCAAAACCATCAGTAAAAAGGCCGTTTTTTTCAAGACCGCTTCGCCCAATCCAGTAAAACTTCCATTATTAAAATCAATCTCCGGCTTATTGGTTAACCGGGCCCGGTGGGACTTGAACCCTGTCGGCACAGAGCTTCCGTCTATGTGCTCACGACCTACGGCTTAGGAGGCCGCCGTTCTAGGGAACCGCTTTCCTCTCTATCCATTCTGAGCTACGGGCCCGGATATTCGAAGTCGAACCAACAATTAAAAGGTTTTACCCACGGCCCGCATCAGCCATTTGTCTCAGAATCTGTTGAACAGGTCTTTAACGGCTTCATAGAGCTCGAGGTAGTTTTGGTAGCGTTTGTCGTAGGTTTCGGCGTTGTCGGGCCGCGGTGTAAAGATTTTTTCGATTTCGACTATGTTGTCGGCGGCGTCTTTGAAGTCTTTGAAAAGCTTCCTGTTCACGGCGGCGATGATAGCGGCACCTAACGGAGAGCATTCCATTACCCTGGGCTTAAGTATTTTTGTTCCGAGAACGTCCGCCTTGATTTGGTTCCACAGTTCGCTGTTTGCCTGCCCGCCCGCCACCCTAATTTCCTTAACTATACCTCCCGCGTTTCTTATGGTCTCCATGATTCTGCGAAGCCCGTACGCGGTCGCCTCCATCAAAGCCCTCGCGATATCGCCACGACCATGGACAAACTGTAACCCGAAAAAAACTCCCCTAGCTTTGGGGTTCCAAAACGGCGTTCTTTCTCCCTGAAAAAAGGGCAAGACAACGATTTGGCCAGGACGACTTCTGGCTGCTTCCTCGTCGACTAAGGCATATGAGGCGTTTGGCGGGTAGAAGTTGTTTTTTAACCATCGCAGAGCAGCTCCCGTAGTGTTCATGACGCCGCTTATGTTCCAAAATCCTCTCACCACATGTTTTACGCAGTTGAATTCGCGGGAAACCGGACGGAGACGCTGATGCCAACAGAGGTCAAACCCCTGCGACGTGCCTCCATGGTCCATCGCAACACCCGGTTCGACGGCGCCGACGCCCACGATGCTCTGGGCAAAGTCAACCGTGCCCTGCACAACATCGGTCTGACGTGGGATTCCGAGATAATCTGCAACATCGGGCTTTACGCTGCCGACGTAGTCGCCGACCAAACAAGCCGGAGGAAGCTTCCCGACATCAAACCCAGCTAATTCCAAATGGTCTGGCCGCCAGTAAGGAATGCTCTCCCAGGTGTAGTAACCCCTGTCCAAAAGCCCCACCGAAGGAATTCCGGTCAGTCTGTAGGTGACAAAGTCGAAGCAGTGCATAAAGTAGCGAGCCCTTTCATACACGCTCGGTAGGTTTTCTTTAAACCAAAGCAGCTTTGATTCGGCTGTGTAAGAATCCACCTCTTCCCCGGTGAGGTTTTTGAGTTTTTCGGCTTCCGCCATCGCTCTTCCATCCATCCAAATAATCGCCCTATGCAGTGGTCGGCCATCCACGGAAACAGGAACTATGCTCGGAGCCTGCCCGCCTATACACAGCGTCAAACTTTTCGGCTTGAAAGTTCGTAAAAATTCCTGCAGCAAATCGACTGTTGCGGAATACCATTCTTCAGCGTCGAATTCCACGTTGCTGCCATCGACTAAAAGGGGAGACAGCTCTCTCGCTGAAGACCATAAAATTTCTCCTTCTTCCGAAAGGGCGATAGATTTTACGCTGCTCGTCCCGATATCGACCCCGACAATCACGGGCTTTCTCCGACCAAAACCATAGGCTTTAGACCCAGGCTTTTCTCCCAGTAAAGGAACGCTTCTTCAAGCTCATTAAGACGATAGAACCTAGAAACAACCTTCATAACGTCGATCTGTTTTCTGCTCATAAAATCTAGTGCTCTAACCATGTCATCTGGCAGGTGGTCGTAGCTTCCCGTAACGTTGAGTTCGCGATAATGGATTAGGTTGGGGTCTAAGACTATGTCTTCCTTAGGATAAGTGGAGGCGAATAGCACTATGTTCGCACCGGGACGAGCGGTTGTCACCGCCGTCTCGATGGCTTGCTTTGCACCCGTAGCAAGGATCACGCCGTCCGCACCCAATCCTTC
>JANWZT010000136.1 GCA_025054515.1 Candidatus Caldarchaeum sp. | reverse complement strand
TCCGCCGACCGTCCTCCTGTTTTCTCCTGTTCTTTCAACGGACAACCTGTAGGTTATGTTTCCTCCGTCTTTCGTAATCTGGTAATCACCTTCGAGGGAAGCGAAATCGACCATCGGAGGAGCGAAAAGGCGTGAAGGAAGATTCTTCTCCAAAGTCGCCAGCCCATCGTTGAACGTCGCTTCATAACGCAGTCTCAGCATTTCGGCGCTGATTTTTTCGACCACGGTCACCATGAGAGTTCCCGTGAGGGAGCCTCCTTCGGACGACGCAATTTCGTAGCGATATTTGAAAAACGAGCCCGTCTCTGGCTCCGCGGCAACGGCGGCCAATAGGGTGAAACAGGCCAGCGCCGAAATTAGGAGAACGGACAAACGAATAGACCCATTCATGGCCAAAGTAACGCTGGACGCTATATAAATTTGCAGCAACTTCAAGCATTTATACGATCAGCTATGCTCTGTAGTCGTTCAAAATGGGGAATGATGTTCTCGAAGGTTTGCGTTCTGAGGCTCGGATGATTGCGGTCGAGATGGTCCGGCTGTTAGCGGCCCGAAGGGATGTAGTGAGGAAAATCGCGGAGCTCAAGCGGCAAATGGGAATCGACGCGATACAGCCTTCTGTTGAAGCGTCGGTTAGACAGGCTATGATGGATGAGGCGGCCAAACATGGTGTTCCCCCAGAAACGGTTCAGCGTCTCGCGACCCTGCTCTTTGCCGACGCCGTCGAACTACAGCAAAAGCCGAAAACAACCCTCACACATTTCGACATCCTCCGGCGAGCGGTTGAGCTTCAGCGGGAAGGATACGAAGTCCAACGTCTTGAGGTGGGCGAGCCGGACTTAGGCGCTCCCATCGAAGTGCGGCAGTCGGTCGCCGAGGCGGTTTTGGGCGGGTTCGCGAGATACGTGGATTCAAGGGGAATATCCGAGCTTCGGACCATGCTGGCTAAACATGTGTTTGAAAAGCACGGCGTGGAAATCGGGCCGGAAAACATCATCGTCACCCCGGGAGGCAGGTTCGCCATCTACCTCGCCGTAAAGACGCTATTACGTGAAGGAGATGAAATGCTGGTGATCGACCCTTCATGGCCCATGTATCGTCAGGTCGCTGCGTTCGTGGGGGCGAGATCGGTTCACGTCAGGACACGGCTTGAAGAAGGATGGACTCCAAATGTTGACGAAATCGCCAAATACATCAGCCCATCTACCAAGGTCTTGATTCTCAACTATCCCAACAACCCCACCGGCAAAATAATAAAACCAGAGATCTTCGAAAAAATTGTCGAGCTGGCTGAGTCGAAAAATGTGACTATCATAAGCGACGAGGTTTACGCCGACTACGCCGACAGACATGTAAGCATTCTCGACAAAACCGATGCAAGAAAACATGTGCTAATTCAATCCTATTCAAAGAGCTATGGGATGACTGGATATCGTTTGGGCTATGTGGTGGCCGATGAGTCTCTAATCGGAAAAATGGCCTCTATTCTCGGGCTTGTCATGACTTGCGTGCCCGAATTCATCCAGCATGGAGGACTGACGGCGTTGCGGCTGAAAGAGGCGCCCAAAGAGTATGCGCAAATCATGATGCGGCGTATCGAGATCGCGGTGAATGAGCTGGAGAAAATCGGTCTCGAGTTCTACAGGCCTGATGGCGGGATGTATGTTTTTCCCCGGATAGGGCTGGGTAACGTTGACGGGATGCGATTGGCTTTTGAGCTGCTGGATTCGAAAGGTGTCGCGGTTGCTCCCGGCAGCATATTCGGTGGATACGATGACTTCATCCGCATTTCGTTGGGCGCGCCCGAGCAAACTATAGCGAAAGGAATAAGGTTGTTGGGGGAATTTCTGCGGGAAAAGGGAAAGCGGTAGTGGACCAGCTTCGTGCCGCTGTCATCGGAGCAGGCCCGATGGGCCTATGGTTCGCACGGCAACTCGCTCTGAAGGGCTACGCCGTCAGAATCCATGACAGAAACAAGAAAAAGCTCCGGAACTTGCCGCGGAAAAAGAGCATCAAACCATCCTTCAGCTTCGAAGACGCTGTGAACGATGCTTCTGTGATAGTAATCGCGGCCGGCTCCGAGAATTCAGCGAAATTGATAAACCGGGTCTTGAAAAATTATCGGGGCAAGGTCGTTGTCGACATTTCTTCGGTGAAAACTCCTGTCGTCGAAGGTTTGAAAAAAACCGAAGCTCGGGACAACCTCGTGGTCCTCTGTCATCCACTTTTCGGGCCCGGAACCAAGAAGCTCGCTGGAAAGATAGTATTTTTCGTTCCTTTCCGGAAAAAGACAGCGGAATATCGTTTCTGCAAGAAATTGTTCTCGCCATGTAAAATCGTTAGGGTTTCCGCCGAGTCGCATGATATGAAGATGGCGGCGGCCATGGCTTTGCCGAGGGTTCTCCTTCTCACTTTGTTCGACATGTGGCGGCGAACTAAGGTCGATAACATGACCGTCAGCCAGAAAGCCATCAGATTGGCTGCGTCAACGATTCTCGTCGAAAGCCCAAATCTAACGACAGAAATAGTCGCGACCAACCCCTACACGGCTAAAACCATTAAGCAACTCAAGGACAAGCTCGAAGAACTCATGTACAGCCCACACAGTAACATCAAGCGGATTCACAACCGTCTCCAATCAAAGGAGCAAAAAGAACAATATCGCCAAATCTATAAACTGGTCGAAAAATAAAGAAAAATTAAGGACGACTGTTGGGTGGTCATGAATCCGGAAGAATTGTTGTCCGTGATTTATTCCAAGCGGGAAACCCGGGAGTTTTTCGACAAACCCGTTCAGGAAGAGACGGTTTTCAAGATTTTGGAAGCTGGAAGGCTCGCGGGCAGCGCGAAGAACCGTCAGCCGTGGGTTTTCATTCTCGTCCGGAATAAGGCGAACCTTTCCCAGCTTTCAAAGTATGGACATTTTGCGCAACATCTTCCACAGGCCGCTTTCGCGGTCGTGATAGCCGTGCGGGATACTTACTTCCAAGACCGTTTTGACGCTGGACGTGCTGCACAGAACATGATGCTCGCGGCGCATTCCCTTGGAATCGGCTCCTGCCCAATCACGTTACACGACGAAGAACGAGCCAAAAAACATCTCAACCTACCCGACAACATGAGGATAGCGATATGCATCGCCTTCGGATATCCAGTCCCCGTCAAAAGAAAGGGCAAAGTCATCAGAAAACCCATCAACCAAATTCTCTACAACGAAAAATACGCAACATC
>JANWZT010000135.1 GCA_025054515.1 Candidatus Caldarchaeum sp. | reverse complement strand
TAGCTTTTATCAACGCTATGTCGTGCGAAATGACGATGTAAGCCATTTGGGGAAACTGCTTCTTGATGTCAAGCAAAAGGTTGATTATCTGTCCACGAATGGATACGTCAAGAGCTGAAACAGGCTCGTCCGCTATCAAAAGAAGCGGCTTCAAGGCGATTGCTCTCGCTATGCATATTCTTTGTCTCTGTCCACCGCTCAGTTCGTGCGGATACCTTTCGAGAAATAGCTCCGGAGGACTTAAGCCGACTTTTTCGAGTAGCTCCGTCATCCTCTTTTGGATTTCGTCGTCAGAAAGGTCGGTGTGAAGCTTGTAGACCTGCTTCAAAGTCTGGCGTACTCTCTTCCTCGGGTTTAGAGAGGCCATCGGGTCTTGGAAGACCATCTGCATCTTCGGCCGAATTTTGCGCATCTGGTCCGGCTGCAACGAAAGAATGTTCACGCCGTCGAAGTATATTTCACCTGAAGTTGGTTCGACGAGCCTTAAGATCAGTCGTGCGAGGGTTGTTTTTCCAGAACCACTTTCACCCACTATTCCAAGGGATTCGCCTTTGTTAAGGGTGAAGCTTACGTCGTCAACCGCTTTCACGAAATTCTTTACCCGTCCAAACAACGTTCGCGTAGCCGGAAAATATTTCCGGAGGTTTACAACCTTCAAAAGCTCAGAGTTGTGCATATTCATTCACGTAACCAGCAGGCAACCTCGTGGTTGTCGTCGATTTTGATTATGGGTGGTTCCGTTTTTGGGCATTTGTCGAACACGAAGGGACATCGTGGGTGGAATCTGCATCCCGAGGGTGGATTTAAGAGGCTCGGCGTGGTACCGGGAATCGATTCTACGTTTCCTTCAGAGCCGCTGACCGTTGCGGCGGCTTTTAGCAACCCCATCGTGTATGGATGTAGTGGACTCTTGTAGATAGTGTAGACATCTGCTTGCTCGACGATTTTGCCTGCGTACATTATTGCTACTTTGTCGCAAATTTCTGCTACGATTCCGAGGTCGTGGGTGATTAGTATTAGGGACATGCCCATTTCCTGTATTAGTGATTTCAGAAGTTCGAGGACTTCCGCTTGAACTGTTACGTCGAGGGCCGTGGTTGGTTCGTCGGCGACCAGAAGGTCGGGATTGCATGAAATGGCAATTGCGATCATCACCCTTTGTTTCATGCCGCCGCTGAGCTGATGAGGATATCGCGTGGCAACGTTTGCCGGGTCAGGTATTTTCAACCTGCTCAACAGCTCGACAGCTCGTTCACGGGCTTCATTCCACGTTAATTGATTATGCCATACGAGAGATTCGGCTATTTGGTTCCCGATTTTCATGGCTGGGTTGAGATAGGTCATAGGGTCTTGAAAGACCATGCCTATTTTTCTTCCCCGAATTTTCCGCATTTCTGTTTCGGAAAGTTTGGTGAGGTCTATGCCGTCGGGTTTAAGGATGATACTACCGCCGACTATCTTCGCGTTCTTTGGGAGAAGACGAAGTATCGATAAAGCGAGCGTGCTTTTTCCGCAACCTGACTCGCCGACGATAGCTAAGGCCTCACCCTTGTCGATGGAGAAGGAAACACCGTCGACCGCCTTCACGTATCCATCCATTGTTTGGTAATGAACCATCAAGTTCGATACCTCCAGAACCAAAAACTCACCCCGCCGCCATCCGTCAACTTCCGACGAGTTGCTTGTTTACGATTTTTTCAACCTGCTTGATGAGGTCGGGGTCTTTGACTCCGGAACCTAGTGGAATGTGGTCTTTTGACGCTGTCACGATGACCAACTTCATGTTTGCCCTCACCTCTGCGGTGTTTACCGGAATAGCTGTTTCTGCGTCGAGCGTGGTAATCAGGTCTGGGAAGGTTGCGTAGCGGTTGCCCGAAGCGTCTTCGAGAGTCATGTATTCGTTGAAGAAGCATAGAGCGAAAGTGTTCTTCTCTGCTTTGATGATAACTTCTCCGACGTCGTATCCGCCCACGCTTTCAAGCCGCACTTCCTTGACCACTCCTGTGGCTATTACATTAGCTCCGGCCGTAGAAACCACTGCCTCGATTTTCTCCTTGACGTCGTCGAAGCTTCTTTGGTAAACTTCGCCCACGGCGACTGCCTGTGACAACGCTCCCGGTGCCGCGTTGGCTTTGATGTATGAAAGGGGTACAGGGTTTCGGGTGACTGCAACGAGCCCTCCCGCTTGAACCGATGCCTCTCTCATTATTTTGTCAACTTTTTCAATGGAGCCTTTCGCGAGAATTTCTACGTATGTTCCTATCTCGGGGTTGCCGCCTACCGCCGCCTGTATCGAAATATAGTCTCTTACTTTGTGGAGGCCCATCGAGCCCATGACTCCAGTGGGATGAGCTCTGCCGTCAGCGGGTGCGTCAATCACCGGCAGCCCCAATAAGGCCGCCGGTATCCATCCGTTGACGCTGGAAAATCCGCCGTTTTCAGCCGTGATGAATCCAGCTACTTGCTCATCTGTTGCCTTTAACAAAAGTTCTGCCGATCTCAGTATGTGAGACGGCGTAACGTGTCTCTGCCGTGCGGATGGAGCGCCGAGCATCGAACAGGTCAGCACCTGTTTGTCGCCGTATTTGTGTCCAGCTGTTTCGACGTCGATAATGTAGAGGTCGCCGAGTTCGACGGCCAGCAAACCATATTTCAGACCCGTCGCTATGTCGCCTCCTCCGCCTCCGCCGTAAAACGCTCCGCCGTAAACAGCGGCCTCCACGGTTTTTTCATCGACCTTTTTGTACATCATGCGACACCTTGTTTCTCTGCCGCAACAGGCTCAACGCAGCGGCCCCGGATGCGACGACCGCGTCAAAAACAGGGATTGACACTTGGTTCTGAACAGATTGTTTGAAGCCGATGGTGGTGTAGCCCGTACAGGCCAAGACCACTGCATCAACCTTCATGCTTAACAGTCTCTCCAAAGCCTCGACAGCCGCACGGCTTCCCCAATCGGTCATCAAATCCAAAGTGTTCCTGACGTTTTTCGGGCTTTCTTCAGCAACGAGCCTCCTACCCAAAACATCACGAACAACCCGCGGAGTTTCTTCCACCAAATTCAACACCCCAACCCTGTCGGCTGTAGTCAAAGCGAGAGCAGCTACGGCAGAACCCGCGCCAACAACGGGTATCGAAACCATCTTACGGGCCTCCGACACGGCTGGGTCGGCCGCACAGCTTACTATGACGGCCTCATAGCCTTTAGATTCGAACTCCTTCACTAACCGAAGGATTTTGG
>JANWZT010000134.1 GCA_025054515.1 Candidatus Caldarchaeum sp. | reverse complement strand
CCATCGACGGCTATAAAATTACCAACACCCGCGCCAACTTCATAACATAAAAACAGGCGGGGGCTAAACATGGACGCGACGCCACCCGTCTCGCTCTTCTGCTCAGCGCGGAGGAACTCGACGACCCCGACTGGCGGGAGAAGTCAGCGACCGAGGCGGAGCAGTTTATCCAGAATTTTTTGGGAATTGTGCAGAAGGTCGTCGGTGAGGCGGATGATGAAGAGGGGCCCGCCGATAGATGGCTTCTGGCCGCCACCGATAGGAGTCTTGAAATTATTTCGCAGAATCTTGAGAAGGCGAAGACCCGGTCCGCATGTAGCGAAGCAGTTTATGGAATGTTGAACAACTGGCGGTGGTATCTGAGGCGTAACGGCGGCAAGCTTGGGAAGGCGGCGAGAGTTTTTGTCGAAAGATGGGCGTTGATGCTTTCGCCTTTTGCTCCTTTCGCGGCTGAGGAAGCTTGGGCTACCATGGCCAAGGACGGATATGCTTGTCTCCAAAGCTGGCCAAGTAAATCGGCTGGGCCTGAAGGGTTGGAGGCACTTGTGTACGAGGAGATTCTCAAAGACTTGGTTAGCGATGTCCGTGAAGTTTTGAAGATTGTGAAAGGGAAGCCGGTCGAACTCAAGATGTTTATGGCTTCGGGGTGGAAGAAGGCCGCGGCTCTTGCCCTGATCGACCAAAGCCCTCCATACGACTTGAAGGTCTTCAAAACTGAGAACGCCGAACTTTTCAGCAAAGGGCCTTCGGTTGTGGCGAAAATAGCTGAAAAGCTCCGGGAAACCGAGGAAAAAGCCAGAAGCATGCAGCCCAGCGGCTCCTTGTTTGTGTCGGTGTTGAAAAAACTCCTTGACATGGAAAGCAAGCTTCTGGAAGATTGTTTGTCGATGATATCCCAAGAAATCAAAATTTCGACGAAGCTGCTCCGTGAAGAAGAAGCCGCTGGGGAGAAGGAAATTTCGAAGGCGAAGCAGTCAATCCCGCTCAAGCCAGCCATCTATTTCGTGACCGAATGATGAGCGAAACCCGTCTACTCTTTGTCATCCTTTCAGGCCCTAACGAGATTGAAAAGGCGAGGCAGGGTCTTCGGGTTGCGAGAAACGACGCCAAAGAAGGACACGTTAGAGAGGTTAGGATGCTGTTCTTGGGGCCCGGCGCAAGCCTTCTCGACCCCGACAACCCCCATTACGAACTCGTGAAAAAATACGCATCAGAGATGAAGGAGGCGGGCGTCTACTTGGCTGTCTGCGCCGGCAACCTACGGGCCTACGGCCTATACGAAAAATTCGACAAATCCCTTTTCATCGCGGATGACTCCACAGCGGTCATAACGGAAGCGGCGATAAACAACTTCGTCATCATCACTTTCTAAAACTTTTTTACCCTCAAACCACATCTATACACCGCAGATGGTCGCCGCGAAAAGCTTAGCGGTAGGGGTAGTCTTCCTCGTCGTCGGTCTCGTTGCCGGCATTTTCCTCAGCCCAATCGTCCTGCCACCACCAGCGCCGCGGGTAACGTCGATAAAATTCGTCCTCGACTGGGCCATCCAAGGACCACAAGCACCTTTCATCGTTGCCTTGGAGAAAGGGTATTTCGCGCAAGAAGGGCTTGCCGTGACGATGGACCGTGGCTACGGCTCGGCGGACGCCATCACGAAAGTGGCTTCTGGAGTGTATCAGATGGGTTACGGAAGCATCGACGCCCTCATCGAATTCAACGTCAAAAACCCGGGGCAGGAGCTGGTCGCGGTCTACGTAGTCTTGAACAGTCCGCCCTATTCCGTGCTGACGTTAAAGAACAAGGGCATCAACTCGCCCAAAGACCTTGAAGGCAAGAAAATCGGCGCGCCGGAAGGAGACGCGCCCAGACGTCTCTTCCCCGTCTTCGCCAAAGCCACGGGAATCGACCCCGCGAAAGTTACATGGGTGAGCATGTCTCCGCCACTGCGCGAACCCTCGCTCGTCCAAGGCGAAGTCGACGCGATAACCGGGTTCTATTTCACGGGATATCTTAACCTGCTGGCCCTGAAGGTCGACCCAGCCCAGATAACGGCCTTCAAATACAAAGACTTCGGTGTTGAGCTCTACGGGAACGCCATAGTAGTCAGGAAAGACTTTATGCAGAACAACCCCGAAGCAGTCGCCAAATTCGTGAAAGCCGTGAACAAAGCCCTCAAAGAAGTCATCGCCGACCCCGACAAAGCCGCCGATTTTGTCAAGCTCCGCGACCCGTTGGTCGACCGCGAAGTCGAGCTCCAAAGACTCCGACTCGCCCTCGCCGACAACATCGTCACCGAAGAAGTCCGACGAAACGGCCTCGGCGCGGTTGACAAAGCCCGTCTCGAAAGAACCATCAAAGCCGTCGTCGAAGCTTTCAAGCTGCCTCGTACACCCAGCGTCGATGAAATCTTCACGGACCGCTTCCTGCCGCCACGGGAAGAACGCACCATTTAATCACCCCATTTTTTTGAAAGTTTATAAAGGGTCAAACCTTCAATTTTTTCGTATGTCGGTTTTAAGAACCGCCGTAGTATTCTTGGTTATCGGGCTAGCGATTGGAATTTTCGCCGGCACGTTCATCAACCCCGCTCCAAGACCGCAGCTCGTCTCCGTGAAGTTCGTTTTGGACTGGGCTATTTCAGGGCCTCAGGCACCGTTCATCGTTGCCCTTGAAAAGGGATATTTCGCGCAGGAAGGGCTCGCCGTCACTATGGACAGGGGCTATGGCTCGGCGGACGCCGTAACTAAGGTAGCTTCGGGAGTTTACCAGCTGGGCTACGGAAGCCTCGACGTGTTGATCGAATTCAACGCGAAAAACCCGGGGCAGGAGCTGGTCGCGGTGTACATGGTTTTGAACAGCCCACCATATTCCGTGCTGACGCTAAAGAATAAGGGCATCAACTCGCCTAAAGACCTCGAAGGAAAGAAGATTGGAGCGCCGGAAGGAGACGCGCCCAGACGTCTCTTCCCCGTCTTCGCCAAAGCCACGGTGAGCATGACGCCAGCTCTGAGGGAGCCTTCCCTTGTCCAGGGAGAGGTCGACGCAATAACTGGGTTCTACTATTCGGGATACCTCAACCTCCTTGCGTTGAAGGTCAACCCTGACGACGTCGTGGCCTTCAAGTACAAAGACTATGGAGTAGAGCTTTACGGAAACGCCATCATAGCCAAAAAGGAATTTATCGAGAAAAACCCCGACGTCGTGGCAAAGTTCGTAAAGGCCGTCAACCGTGCTTTTAAAGAGGTTTTGAGCGAC
>JANWZT010000133.1 GCA_025054515.1 Candidatus Caldarchaeum sp. | reverse complement strand
GAGGCCAGCCCGAGCTTACCTTGGAATTTGAGGCTCTGCGCGCCAAACCCAAATTCCATTCCTGCGTAAAGCCTTTCGTCTTCGAGAGGCATACCCGTCAACTTTGCTTTGGGATGAAAGCCCCAAGAAGCATGCGCAACCTGATACATCTTATCGTCTCCGAAGCTCGACAACCATTTTTCAAAAACCCGGGCCTCCACACCCCCTTCAATCTTTGAAACACGGCCGTTTTTCATCAGTATCTTGACCGGGTTTCTTAACACGCCCAGTTCCGCGGGCGGCCAGATGAAAGTGTCGACAACCAAAACCCCTTCAAAGCTTTCCTCAACTGGCGCCCATGATATCTGCCCTCCCAAAGGCTTGTAAAAACCTCTTCGATTCATGATTCCGTCGTTGTGAAACACCGGCCGATTTGGGTCGTTTTCGAAAACAAGGTCGGTACCGCTGGCACTCGTCAACCGAACTTTCCGGGCTTTCTTAGTCAACTCTGTTAACGCATCGCCCAACTCGCACATCTTCCCGTAGTCAACCCGACCTATCAACCGCACCATCATGTCTGGAGTCGTGCCGGTGAGCTCAAGTATCCTTGCACCGGCTTTCATAGCCTCGTTGTAGGTCCTGGTGTGGAGAATGTACATAAGCGGTAGGCTGACGATTACGTCGCTGGCTTTCATGGCCTCTCCCACGTGTTGAGGAGGCTCCAAGTCTACTTCTTCCCGGGTATCGTAGACCGCGACGAGCGGCTGAGCACCGAGAGATTTAGCAGCGGAGGCGAGTAGTTTGACCATCTCCATGTCGATTGCCGTGTCGGCCAAAACCAACACCTTTTCACCCGGTTTCACAAGGCACAGGTCTCGAACAGTTTTCAAACAGGCTGAATAGAGTTCCATAAACATCAGGCTTCGTCGTTTTTTGTATTGAGGCTGATATAAACTTGAAAACAGCCGATAAAACTTATTAGACATCACTTCCGATTTGAAGCTGTTTGTCAAAGACGGGTTATGTTGGTTTCGTGACGATCGGCCAGTCTCCGCGAAACGACGTGTTGGATGACATCGGAACCATACTTCCACGTGAGCTGAAGATTGTTCAGGCGGGAGCTCTCGACGAGTTCAACACGGCGGAGGAAGTTTACAAAAATCTCAGACCCGCGTCAGGGGAGACGGTGTACGTAACGAGGATGAGGTCCGGTGAAGAAGTCAAGGTCAGTAAAGAAAGGCTGATGCCATATGTGGAGACGAAGGTTAGGCAGTTGGAGGAGGCGGGGGTTGACGTTGTCGTCATTCTTTGTTCCGGAGAATTTCCTGAATTTGACGTGGCTCCGGTCGTCGTCTATCCAGACAAAATTCTGAAAGGAATATCGTCCAGCATCCAGTACAGGGGCCCGACCGCTGTGCTGGTGCCGTCCTCAGACCACCTCCAATATGGATACAAAAAATGGTCGAAATACTTCAACGAACCACTGGTCATCCCAATATCCCCCTACACAGCAAGTCTTCAACAGTTTGCAGAAGTCGGGAATCAACTGAAACGAAACAACATACAGCTCGCGGTCATGGACTGCGTCGGCTACAGCTTCCAACAAAAAACCATCATAAGAGAATACTCGCCGTCAACCAAGGTTGTATCTACGAGAGGTGTTATCGGAAGAATAGTTTCGGAGCTTTTCTGAATGCTCTACCTTTTCCGCAGCCTTGGGTTAAGATGTTCGATCAAGCCGTCGCCTAAGAGGTTCAGGCCTACGACGATGATGGAGAGGAGAATGCCGGGAAAGACGGCCATCCACCACGCGACCATCAGGTACTGCTGAGCTGTGTTGAGCATCAGTCCGAGGCTTGGGACGTTGGGGTCGGCGACTCCGAGAAAGCCTAAACCCGCCTCAATCAGTATTGCAGAATTCACCTGCAGAATAACGTAGGGAATTACGGCTGGAAAGGCGTTCGGCAATATTTCTCCCAAAATTATTTTAGTGTCAGGCATCCCTATGGCCTTCGCAACTTCGACAAACGACCTTTCTTTGATCGAAAGAAATTCAGCCCTCATCATTCTCGCGATTCCGGGCCAGCTGACGATGCCTATGGCGATTATGATGTTGGTGAAGGTCTGTCCAAAAATCGCCACTATTACGAGGGCGAGGAGAAACTGTGGAAGGATCAAGGTAACGTCTGTCACCCTCATCAGAAAGTCCTCTATTCTTCCGCCGTAGTAGCCAGCCAGCATTCCAACCAAAGTCCCGATGGTCAAGGCAATAGCGACCGCGCTGAAGCCAACCATCATGGAGGTGCGGATTCCATATATGACGTTGCTGTAAATGTCGCGTCCAAGGTCGTCCGTCCCAAAAGGATGATTCTGATCCGGTGTAGTGAAAGGTCTTCCTGTCAGCGTTTTCAAGGGAGGATACCACGTGATGAGGGGCGCTAAAACAGCCATCGCTGTTACAATCGATACCACGATTATTCCGGCGCGGAGACGGTTGTTGAGTTTTGATGTTCCTAAAAAGATTTTGGTAAGGGAGTTCTGGCGCCTGTTCATTCTTTATTTCACCCTTATTCTTGGGTCGAGAAAGCCATAGACTATGTCGACGATGAGGTTGGCGATGATGATGATAATGGAGCCGTAGATGAAGACTCCGAGCACGACCGGATAGTCTCGAAGTCTGATGGAGTCGTAGAGTAGCGACCCCATGCCGGGCCATGCGAAGACGGTTTCGGTAAGTATGGCTCCGACAAGCAGAACTCCGGTGTTAAACCCAGTGTAGGTTACGACGGGAATAAGCGCGTTCCTCAAAGCGTGGACGAATACCACGCGTCGTTCCGAAACTCCCTTCGCCCGCGCTGTGGTGATGTAGTCTTGGGTTAGGGATTCCAGAACACTTCCTCGAGTGATTTTTGTGGTGTAGGCGATGTTGAATGTGGCAAGAGTCATCACGGGGAGAAAGAGATGTCGGAGAACATCCAAAACATATTCGAGGCCTTGGTAACCGGCGCCAATTGTTACCATCCCTCCGATGGGAAACCAACCAAGATACACAGCGAAGACGATGAGGATGATCTGGCCTAGCCAGAAATATGGTATCGATATCCCGAATAAAGAGAGAAGCGAAAGCGAAAGGTCGAGTCCTCCACCACGTGCGGCCGCGACCGTTCCAACGATTATTCCGACGAGGGCGGAGACGAACATCGCCGTCAAGACCAGAAGCAACGTCGCGGGAATCCTTGAAACTATCAAGTTCGCCACCGACTCAGACCTTAGGTATGAATACCCAAGGTC
>JANWZT010000132.1 GCA_025054515.1 Candidatus Caldarchaeum sp. | reverse complement strand
GTTGTCGAAGGCAGTTTTCATCTGCGAAGTCCATAGCGACTTCCTACACCGAGGATTCCTACCTGTCAAAGATTATCTTGCCGCTAAGCTTATCCTACAATCCACGGACTTTGTGCGTGCCGTAAACACCAAGATCGCGGAGAGAAGTCGTGCGTGGGGAGCTAAAAAAGTCCTCATGATTCCGTCGATCTATATCAATCTCGAAGTTTTCAAGCCCACCCTATCACAGCGTGAAAGAGGACCTGTGGTGTTGTCTGCATCACGTCTAGTGCCTCAGAAAGGTCTGGAACTATTAATTAAATCCGCACAACATCTTTCCAGCAAATTCAAAGGTTTGGAGATCAGAATTGTAGGCTTAGGGCCGGAGGAGCGGCGACTCAAAAACCTTGCCAAAGAGCTCAACGTCGAAGACGTGGTCAAGTTTCTGGGCTGGGTATCACGGGACGATTTGGTGAAAAGCTATAACGAGGCATCCGTGTTTGTCTGCACTTCATTTCACGAAGGAGGCCCGCGCACCGTATTCGAGGCCGCTGCGTGCCAAACACCATTCGTGTCAACGGCCGTAGGTCTGATTCCCGAAGTCTTCACGCATGGCCACGAAGGCTTCATAATTCGAGAAAGAGACGAAAAAGTCTTAGCACATTATATCTCGCGGCTGTTAGAGAACCCGGACCTGCGGGAGGAAATGGGTAGGCGGGCGAGGATGGTCGTAGAGAAGACGTTTGAATGGAATGCTGCTGTGAGGAGATACGCAACTGCGTACCTTGAAATCTTAACGAGCAAGCATTTTACTTCACGTAAGCTGAAATGACTTTCATCCTTCTTTCATGACTCGGCGGATCTTGGAATATCCTTAACAAATCATGAATCATCCGACAGTCTAAGCCCTCGTAAACAAATTATTCGTCCGACGTCCCGCCGCAACCCATAGAGAAGTATTGTACGTGAAACCATGTATCAGCTGTTACCCAGTAGAAACCTTCACGTTTAGATAAACCGCTTTTTTCAATAACTTGGTTTCAGGCTGCATCACTGGATTAATTGCACGAGAGGAGGGGATTATTTCCTCTCGCACGCTTGTCTGAACAGAGAAGCGATCTGCGGGATTACTACGTCATGGCTGAATTCTTCCACAACCTTTTTCCTCGCCTGCCTAGCCAAGCGTTTAGCGAGTTTTTCGTCTTCGAGCAGTGTTTCGATTGCTGTGGCCAGCCCTACTATGTCCTGTCTCGCGACGAGTAGGCCTGTTTCGCCGTGTATCACTGCCTCGGGGATTCCGGAAACCTTGGTGGCGACGATGGGTGCTTCGCAGGCCATGGCCTCGAGTAAAGCCCTTGGAATACCTTCTCCGCCTCTTGACGGATATGGGAAAACGCTGGTGTTGGCCATGTAGTTTGGTACTTGTTCGTTGGGGATGGGGCCGGGAAAGAAGACCCTGTCTCGGACGCCGAGCGCAAGCGCTTTTTTCATGAGATACATTTGGAAGGCTTTTTCCCCTGTGCCAGCTATCCAAAGCTCCACGTCCTTCACTTTCTCAACAACCTTTGCAAAAGCCCTAATCAAGTCCTCGATTCCCTTGCCCTCGTTAATCCGCCCGACCCAGAAGATTTTACGGCGTCCGTTAAGCCATTTTTCGGGAGCGGGCAGCCCTGGCCTGAATCGTTCAACCCTAATCGAATTATGGATGATTTTGACTTTGTTCAAGTCGAGTCCCGGTAGGAAGTATCTCACTTCCGGTATCATGTAGCGGGAGTAGAGCGTGACTTTCGTGGCGGTGTAAGCGGCTCGCCGGAGAATCCACCGGAACAACGCTTTCTTTGTCCCTGGTTTTTCGTATGGTTTGCCGAAGAGCCATGTGCCGCCGAGTGTGAGCACGGTTGGAAGGCCTCGGGTCTTTCCCGCCAGCCAAAGGGCCGCCAGCTCCGGTGGGCTGAAAGTCCGTACATACACTACGTCGGTGTCCCGAAGCCCGAGCACTGCCGGAAGGCTGTAGCTGAAAATTTTAAAGGCTCCGTAGATTTTCGGTAAGCTGATTCGCTGGACTTTGAGGATTTCGAGGTTCGGCGGAAGGTTTGGGGGAATGTATTCGACGGTGTCCGTTATGACGGTGATTCTCTCGAGATGATGTGCAAGCGAGGCATACTCTTCAAGGTACTGTGCGTGTAGTGAAGCGGCCTTCAGACCGCTGACCTTCCCTATGAACGTCATCGCGGAGACCATCGTTTACAACAGCCAGTATGCTGGGCGGCTTATGTGGTTATTGCATGTAAGAGACCCTGCTTCATTAGATTCTAGAAGGGGGGAGTGTTTACCCGTGGGTTCCTCACGCAGCCTCGTCATAACTAAGTAAAGAAAAGAGTTTTCACGCCGCTTTTCCTAGATATGGCTGGGAATCTGCCCCATGCCGGCTCGTATATCTCTCCTCCACGTAAAGGCCAACTATGGTTAGATGTTGAAGACGATGTTTGAGAACATGGGAGCAAGCGTTTCCACCCTCAGGGCGAGGATAAAGAACCCGGTTGGAAAATCACCGGCCGAACCCGACATCATCGAGCTACCGGTCAAGAAATACGAACTGATGAAGCTGGGTTTAGCATCGCTGAAGTTAGTTAAAAGTTCGACACCGCGTGTACATCATGAAGGCCTCACAGGTCTACTGGGGGGCGAACGAACAGTCGTTCTGGTTGACGACTATCCAGCCGTCCAGATGCTGGGGTACGATGGCGTCGACGCTCTACTGCGGGAAAACTGTTACCTCATTTATGTTTCCCACAATTTTTACGATTTGCCGAAAAAGACTGCGTCGATGGAAGCCTATTTGATGAAAAATGCTTTCGCGAGCATATCCGCCAGCGAAAGGGACAGGTATTTCTACCTGAACAAATATGGACTATCAGGCGACTCCGTCGTGGTGTATCCCAACATCTATCCCCTACATCTTCCTCCGAACAGACAAGAGAACACGAACATAGGGTCAGAGAAGCATCCGAAGACGACAGTAGTTCTTAACATGGGCAGCAAAGTTTCCGACACCGTCTGCAATTCACTCATAAGAACGGTGCATGATGCGACTTCAGCAATTAATGACCGTGATTCTTTTAGACTGTTGGTCATCGGCGACAATTTGGTACGTTACGCTAGGGGATTGAATTGGAGGCATGAGGTTGAGTTTCAGAGCCATTTACCCGACAGGCGGCTCTTTTTAGAAAAACTTTCCACGGCACACATCGGTATCAACTACGCCTACAAAGCCGTTGGAAGCAACATAAAGAAGTATGATTATGCTTTGGCGGGTTTAGCGGTTTTGTCGAACACGTATGGATGTAAGGGCGAGATTCTCCCCCGTGAATG
>JANWZT010000131.1 GCA_025054515.1 Candidatus Caldarchaeum sp. | reverse complement strand
TAGCGTTTTCAGAGGTCTTTTCAACCACGGTTTCGAAGGAGATGTTTTTCAGGTTCGCGATCGCTTCAGCCGATATCTTTATGTTGGAGGGCTTATTCACCACGCCTTTCTCGGGCCCGAGAACCGGAGCATCACTTTCCAGCAGAAGGTTTTCCAGCCCAAGCCTTTTGACCATCTTCTGCTTCTGCTCCGAACGCACCACAGAAGGCGGAACCGAGAAAAAATAGCCTTTAGACGCTCCTCTCGCCGCCTCCGAAGCCGCTCCGTCAAAAGCATGCATCACGACTCGTTCAGCTCCAGCCTCGGACAATACGTCGATAGCATATCTTCCGGCGCTCCTCGAATGGACGACAATCGGCAGGTCGAGGTCTTTCGCGACCGCTATGAATTCTTTGAAAACTCTAACCTGAAAATCTCTCGTCTCTTTCGCACCCCAATAGTAGTCGAGGCCTACTTCGCCGACGGCCACTATACGGCCACGGTTACGATGTATCAGCTCAATCACTTTTTCATATCCATCCAACGCGTACGGCTCGATCCCCAAAGACCCATGAATATAAACCCCGTCAACGATAGACAAAACTTTCAAACAGTCGTCGTAGCCTATCCCCGATGTCACGATGGCTTTGACCGAAGATTTCCTCGACTCGTCCAAAACCTGGTTTAGGTTGGAGTAGAGGGGTTCTTCGGTGAGATGGCAGTGGACGTCGATCACGTCGGGTAAAATAGCGGCTTCGTTATATATTGTGCGGGTTTGACATTTATCCGCTGTGTTTGCGGCGATGTCGTGGAGGGCTTGGATGGTCTGAAGCTTTCTGCTACGGTTGGTGAGAGGCGGGTTTTCCGATGTCGTAACGATTTCTGCGGCCTTGAAAAGATTTTAGAAATCTTATTTGATGAACAAAGTGTTTTGATGAAGTTCTCGCCGATGTTCAGCGACTACAATCTTCTTTTCATGGGCCGTGACACATTAGAAAAAAAGCTGGAAAAATTGGGTCGAGAAGTTGCCGAGCTGTTCCATGGCGGAAAAGGTTTAAAGACCCGAATACGATACCGGTAATATATGGTGTACCGTTTTCGGGATGTTGAAATATCTTGGCTGGGCCACGACAGCTACCGAATCAAAAAAGACATCACAATATACATTGACCCATATCAGATAAAGGGAGGTCCTCCAGCGGATGTTGTTCTGATTACCCACGACCATTTCGACCACCTTAGCATCGACGACTTGAAGAAAATCGTCACCGACAAAACGACCGTGATTGCCGCGAAACACTGTGAAAATACGTTGAAAAAGCTGGGTAAAGGAGCTGTAAAGTATGTTTCGGTGGGTGACGAAGTTTCGGTGGCTGGAATCCGGGTGAAGGCGGTTCATGCCTACAACGTCAACAAATTCCGCGAGCCGGGGATAGTTTTTCACAGCAGAGAATACGGCGGAGTCGGCTATGTTCTCCAAGTAGGGGATGTTTCAATCTATCACGCCGGCGACACCGATTTCATCCCAGAAATGAAGGGCCTCAACGTGGATATTGCGTTGCTTCCGGTAAGCGGCACATACGTCATGACCGCGGCGGAGGCGGCTGAAGCGGCCAAGGCCATCAAGCCGAAAATCGCTATTCCCATGCACTACGGCGCGATTGTCGGCTCGGAACGTGATGCACAGGAGTTCAAGCGTCTTTATGGCGGCGAAACAGTTATCCTGAGCAAAGAAGACTAGTAGGTGCGTGGGTTTTCGTGTCGTGCGTTGAAGGACACGACTACATCTACCACGGAGGGCTGAACATATACGACGCCGAAGAGCTGCTCAAGGTCGTTGACGTGTGGCGGTGCAGACGCTGCGGAAATATGCGTCTCGGGTTAAGGGGGCCTGAGGTCTTAGGCTCCTCTGAAGGCATGTTGCCCGACATCAGCGGAGATAAGCACTGGGTATTGTTTGTATGCAAATCTTCTTCAAAGCCTTGTTTCGAAGTTCTGCAGCTGAGCGACACAGATAAGTTTGTGCACAAATGTTCAGGCGAGGAGCAAGAATTGCATTATGTCCGGGGGAAAGGGGTTTTCTATGGCGTCGACGGGCCGATGGCTTCGTCATGCTATGTCTACGAAATCGGAAAAATTGTCCGGGGCTATATCGACCTGTCGAGGACCCCGCCTGAAGTCGTGACCCTAATAAAGTGAAAAACCTTCGGGAGTCCTTGAAAGATGTTCGTGAAGTATCTTCCAGCTTCCACCAATCCTCTCCAAAACCAGCGTACATCTGGCCGATCCCTCGACGACTTTTCCTTCAAAAGCGTAGTCGTTGACGGCCATTCCCCGGTAGTGGAGGATGAAGAAAGCCACGGCCGTGTCTTGGACTGTAATTACTCGGAAGTTTTCGATATTGTACTCGAAGTCGACGAGCTGCGTCAAAAGGCTTGTCTTCAATTGTAGGGCCTCGTCTCTTTCCTGAAGGTGATAGGGGGGTAAGTCGCTGTAACGCGTATACCGGGCACTGTGTAGGTCGTTGAAATCATCTGAAAGGCCTTGTTTCCCGGCTTCGAAGGACTTTACCACGGTTTGGTAGATTTCTTCAGCGGTTTTGTTCAATCAATATTTCACCGTTGAGAACCTTTTGCTGGAGCTCGAGCTCGATTGTTTCAACCGAAAAGCCATTTTTCTGCAATGCTTCGGCGTCTTCCGCGTTGATCACGGTCCGGACGTTAGGCCCTCCGACGCTTTGGTAAACAACTCCTTCAAACCCAGCCTCCATTCCTGCGACAACAAGCTTACCCCGGAATACTTTGAACGGATAATCGCCTTCAACCGACAGAATCACCACATTTTCGATATTTTTCAAACCGTTCACCTCAACGCCAGCAGAAGCTGCTCCACAAGCTGTTTCTGACGGTTGTTCGCCGGCATTTTCCGCGCCCATTCGCCGAGATGAGCCGCCGTTTTCTGGACGAATGATTCGACGTCGCGGATGTTTTTGAGAGCAGATGCGGGTATGGCCTCCAATCCGACCGGCGTAACAGAAGTTTGCATGAAAGGCCCGAACTCGTCCCTCGAAACCTTCACGGCTATAACGCGTCCATCTTCAAGCAGATAAGTCATCCCAGCGACGGAAGATATCTCGATACCCCATTCTATACCGGGCGGAGCGAAAGGCAGAAGCGCTTCAACGAGCTTGAGAAGGTTTTCGTCGCTCGGCATACTGCGGGCTCGGTCGTAAGCGTTCAAGAACTTTTCGACTTCATTCACATCAATAGCCTCCAAAGCCATCGTTTAACGCTTTTTACATCGATTGCATGCGTAGAGAACCGGTCCATGGACTTTGACCCGGCGAAGAAGTATTTTCCACCCAACTTCAGCGACAGGGAACGGGCCATATTCGAAGCGGGAATAGCTCTT
>JANWZT010000130.1 GCA_025054515.1 Candidatus Caldarchaeum sp. | reverse complement strand
AGCGCACCCCTTTATTCTATAAAAATCCTGAAGTTTGTTTTAAGGAGGTTATGCAGCCTCGGCCGGGTTTTTATGATAAATGGCGGGGATGGAGGGTTTGTTGGGTGGTAGCGAGCGGCCAGTCCTTCGGCGGCAGCTTTTTCATGCCTCGTTCTTGTTTCGATGAGGTATAAGGCCCGTCTTATGAAGGAACGAGTTATGATGTTGTGTTTGTTTTTCGGATGTAGCACCAGCATATTCTTCGGGGTTTTTCGGGTGGTTTTTGTTCGTTTTCTTGTTTGAGGTTTTTGACCGTGTTGGTTAGGATTTCGCGGGCTTTTTCGAGGAGTTGGTTGTTTAGGTATGCTTTCCATAGTTGGTCGACGATTCGTTTGTTGTCGGCGATGTTTCTGAATGTTGCAGCTAGTTTTTCTCCTTCAGGGCCTTGTGTCGCGAGGGCGTCGTATATTTGTCTGGTTTTTTTGTCGGGTTTGAGGGGGCCGGTTATGGTTATTTTTCTTCTCCACTGTTCTTCGAGTTGTTGTTTGAGTGTTGTTTTTTCTTTCTGTAGTAGTGGGATGATTTTTTGGTAGTTGATGTTTTCGCCTTTTTTCTGGTTGTCGCCCTGCATAAGGATGTCGACGATTTCTGTTGGTGATGTTGTGGTTTTGCCGGTGTCGTACCGTGTGAGTCTCCAGTAGAAGTTTTGGCCGTCTGTGAATAGTGTGAAGAGTCCTTCGAAGTCGGCGTCTTTGACGGCGCCTATTCCGTCGGGTATTTTTTCTATCCATTCTCGTCCTTTTTCTCTGAGGATTTTGGCTAGGGTGTCTATTGGGTCTTTGGTGAATTGTTCGAGTCGTTTTTCGAGGATGTCGAGTACGGTTGCGTCGTTTCTGGCTATCATGGCTTGTAGGCTGAAGTCTTTGATGGCTGCTTCTTCTCCGAGGGTTGATGCGTCGAGTCCTATGGTTTCTCTTATCATTTCGAGGCGGTGGTAAAGGCGTTGCATCAGTCTGATGAAGTATTCGATGCTTTCGGGGTCTTCTGGGTTGCCGTTTCTAGGCAGGACGTTGAGTAGGTATACTTCGTTGTATGGGGAGCCGATGCGGTCGATACGGCCGACTCTTTGGATGAGTACGACGGGGTTCCACGGGAAGTCGTAGTTGGCTACGTATTGGGCGTTTTGGAGGTTCTGGCCCGCCGCCAAGACGTCGGTAGATACCAGAATTCCTCCTTTTTCTTGGAATCGGGCTACCACTTCGTCCTCGGCTAGACGTTTTCCGTTTTCGTCAATTCCGCCCGAGCCTGTTACGAGTTTGACGTTTTTGAATGTGGTTTTGAGTTGCTCGTAGAGATAATTGGCTGTATCGGCGTATTGGGTGAATATGATGATTCCGTTGGGTTCTTTTATTTCCTTGGTTATTTCGGCGATTCTCCGCTGGAAAATTTGGTATTTTTCGTCCTCATGTGGTAGTTTTTGGAGGATGTTTTGGATGATTTTTTTGTCTTGCCGGCATTTTTGTATGAAGGTTTGTGCTTCTTCGGCCGTGAATTGGCATTTGTCGCGGAGTTGGATGTATTTTGGGTTGTTGAATAGTTGTTCTGGTTTTGGTAGTTGTGTTGTTTCGATGTCGTCGTCTTCGTCTATTAGGCGGATGATGTCTCCTTTCATTTTTGTTGGGATGAAGGTTTTGTGTTTTTCGGCGTAGTAGGTTGCTATGTCGATGTATTGTTGTAGTCTGTTGAGGGTTTGTTTGAATGCTTCGTAGCTGCTTTCGAGTCTTTTGAAGAGGTTTATCTGGAATATTGTTTTGACGAGTTTTTTGAGGTTTTCTATTTGTATTGGCTGGATTTTTGTTATTTTTGTGCCGTCTGGGAGTTGGAAGTTTTCGGCGAGTCTTTCGATTGAGAGGTCGTAGAATGCGAGGTTTAGGTTTTCTAGTTGTTCGTAGATTTCTTGGAGGCTGATTTTTATTGGGTATCGTTTGATTTTTTCGTCGAATTTTCTGGTTGGGAATTTGATTTTTCCTTCTGTGTCGAGGGCTTTGGCTAGTTCTCTTGAGTGGCGGACGATGAATCGGCGGAGTACGTCGTCCATGTTTATGGGTTCGTTGGCTAGCCATTTCTTCTGTTGGGTTGTGAAGTAGCTGGATAGGGAGTTGTGGCCCATGTCTGCGATTGCGTCGTCTGGTAGGTAGAGGCTCATGAGGTGGTAGAGGTCCATGAGGCTTGTGTTGATTGGCGTGGCTGTGATGAATACTATGTCGACGTTGTTCTGTGTTATTAGTTTCTGTAGTGCTTCGTATCTGTTTGTTGACGGCCTTCTGAAGTAGTGTGCTTCGTCGATGATTATTAGTTTTGGGCCTTTTTCGCCGGTGTATTGGTTGATTATTTCGGGGTTGTGGGAGAGCATTTCTGTGGATATTTTTTCTATTCTGACGAGTGTTTCATTCATTTCTTTTTCCCATGTGGTGTCGAGGATTGCTTTTGGGGCGATGAGGAGTGGGCGGATTCCTTGTCTGATGTATTCGTGTGCCAGCGATAGTCCGACTCTTGATTTTCCTAGGCCTGTGGAGTCTGCGATGATTACTCCTCCGTATTTTTCGAGTTTTTCTTTTGCGTCGATGTATGTTAGTTGTTGGTGTGGGTAGAGGGTTTTGAGGAGTCGTGGGTCTTTTTCGAGGATGTGGGCTTTGTAGGTTTCGTAGAGGGCTTTGGCGACGATTTCGTAGGGGCTCCATGATGTGACGTAGTTGCTGAGCATTGTGAGGAATTGTTGTTTGAAGTCTGTTGCGGTGTTCCATTGTTCTTGGAACCATGAGGATAGTTGTTGGACGACTTCTCTGTCGGTGTTTATCATGTTGAGTTCTCTGTTGGTTACGAGGCCGCCGTAGGTGAAGTTGCTGCTGCCGACTACTGCTACGCCTCTTTTTACTTCGGTTAGGTTTGGTGATGCTGCTACGTAGGCTTTGCCGTGGAAGAATTTGCCCTCAATGGTTCTTATTTGGCGTTTTTCGTCTTGGAAGTATTGGATGGTTTTTTGGAGGAGTTGGTAGTATTCTGAGTTGTCTTCGTATTGTTCGATTTCTTGGAGTAGTTGGTCTTCCCATTTGATGGTTTCGGTTGGTTCTCTGCCTAGGAGTAGTTTCATGGGTTTGTCGGCGAGGCCTTCGGCGATGGCTCCGTAGCCTCTGATGTTGAAGTAGGCGGATGCGATGGCTATTTCATCGAGGTCTGCAAACTCTTGGTTGAGAACATCGGCCAACCTCGCCTCCTTGTTATCAACTATCTTCGTCAACGCCCTCCAGCTCCGAGGAGGGTGATGGCTCCTCGCCTAGCGATTTACCTGCTTTTGTTAATCTGTCATCCACAACCTCTACAAAGGCTCGATGAAGTTCATCGACTAGTTTGTCTAATTCTTTA
>JANWZT010000012.1 GCA_025054515.1 Candidatus Caldarchaeum sp. | reverse complement strand
GGGTTCGAACCCAGCGGCCTCGCACACATACCTTTCGCTCTTCTCCGAGCCATCAAGCTACGTGACATGCTCGAGGCGGGCTGCCGGTTCAAGCTTTTGTTGGCTGACTGGCACGCGGCCATCAACCGAAAAATGGGCGGAGACCTCGAAAAAATCCGGAAGGTCGGGGAATATTTCATCGAGGTCTGGAAGGCGTCCGGCATCGACGTTAACAAGGTGGAAATTGTCTGGGCCAGCGACATGGCCTCCGACAGGGATTACTGGAAGCTCGTGATAGAGGTGCTGCGGAACACCACTTTGCGACGGGTTTTGAGATGCCTCCCGATCATGGGTAGGAAAGAGGGCGAGCTTCAGGAAGCGGCTCAGATGCTGTATCCGGGAATGCAGGTCGCGGACATCTTCAAACTCGAGGCCAAAATATGCCAACTCGGTCTTGACCAGAGAAGGGCCAACATCCTCGCCCGGGAGCTCGGACCCAAACTCGGTTTCTGGAAGCCCGTAGCCGTCCACCATCACATGTTGATGGGGTTGTCGGGTCCTACAGGCCCGATGGGCCTTGAAGAAGAGGAGGAGCTCGACGTTCAGATTAGCTCGAAGATGAGCAAAAGCGTTCCCGAATCAAGCATCTACGTCCACGACGACCACGAAACCATCAAACGGAAAATTTACAACGCCTATTGTCCACCCAAACAAGCCAACGGCAACCCAGTCCTCGAATACTGCAGATATGTAATCTTCCCACTCACAAAAAGCATACGGGTGGACCGGCCGTCGAAATTCGGCGGGGAAATAACCTATCACGACTACGGGTCGTTGGAAAAGGACTATGTCGAAGGCCGTCTCCACCCCCTCGACCTCAAGAACACGGTCGCCGAATACCTTAACCAACTTCTCACACCTATACGAACTTGGTTCGAATCGTCGTCAAAGGCCCGAGAGCTCTATGAATTCGTCAAAGAACAGGAAATCACAAGATGAACAAGCAAATTCTTCGAGAATGCTCTCTTTTCATTTAGACATCTGACGAAAATGAAAAACGAAAGACAAAATTATATGCATCTATTCTAACGTAAGGCGGCATGACCGTAGTACAGCAGAAAGAAACAATGAAAGGCCTCAAGATTAAACGCTTCTACACCGATGGGCGGGATGTCTTCTCCTACTTCAAATGGGAAAGAAGAACTTCGCAGATCAAAGACCTGAGCGGCAACGTCATCTTCGAGATGAAAGACGTCGAAGTGCCGAGCTTCTGGTCGCAGGTTGCGACAGATATTCTTGCCCAGAAATATTTCCGGAAAACAGGTGTCCCACAATACGACGAAAACGGAAACCCGATTCTCGATAAAGACGGCAAGCAGGTGACGGGGTCCGAAAGGTCTCTCCGGCAAGTGGTCCGGAGGCTCGCCGGATGCTGGAGAGCTTGGGGTGAGAAGTTCAAGTATTTCGCTTCGCCGGAAGACGCTCAGGCCTTCCAAGACGAAATCGAATACATGCTGATAGCGCAAATGGCTGCGCCGAACTCGCCGCAGTGGTTCAACACGGGCCTTCATCATGCCTACGGGATCACCGGCCCGCCGCAGGGCCATTACTACTACGATGAAGAGAGCCAAGCGGTTGTCCCTTCCAAAGACGCGTATTCACGACCTCAAGCACACGCATGCTTTATCCTATCCATCAAGGATGATTTGGTCAATCCCGGCGGCATCATGGATACGTGGGTCAAGCAGGCCCGGATTTACAAATACGGCAGCGGCGAAGGATGCAACTATTCCAGCCTACGGGCCAAAGGGGAGCCGCTTTCCGGCGGCGGTGTTTCGAGCGGCGTGATGTCTTTCCTGAGGGTAGGAGACACGGTGGCTGGTTCGATAAAATCGGGTGGAACGACGCGGAGGGCGGCAAAAATGGTTGTCCTGAACATCGACCATCCAGAGATAGAGGATTTCATCGACTGGAAGATGAAGGAGGAAATGAAAGTTGCGGCGTTGGTTTCCGCCGGTTATCCAGCTGATTTCGAAGGCGAGGCCTATCAGACCGTTTCGGGACAGAATTCGAATAACTCGGTCCGAGTAACAAACGATTTCATGAGGGCTGTTATCGAAGACAGGGATTGGGCGCTAACGTGGAGGACAAATGGCCGGGTCGCCAAAAGGGTGAAAGCTCGTGATCTTTGGGAGCGGATAGCGAGGGCTGCGTGGTCTTGCGCTGACCCGGGGATGCAGTTTGACACCACGATCAACGAATGGAACACCTGTCCTGAAACAGGTCGGATTAACGCCACCAACCCCTGCTCCGAATTCAACTTCCTCGACAACACGGCCTGCAACCTCGCATCACTTAACTTGGTCAAGTTCTACGACGAAGAGAAAGGAGAGTTTGACGTCAAGGCGTTTCAACACGCCGTCCGTCTGTGGACGATCGTCCTCGAAATCACCGTGGGAATGGCCCAGTATCCAAGCCCCGAAATCGCGGAAATGAGCTACAGGACGAGGAGCCTTGGGCTGGGATACGCTAATTTGGGGGGGTTGTTGATGCGGATGGGCTTCCCGTATGACAGCGACGTCGGACGGGCTGTGGCCGCGGCGATAACAGCTTTGATGACAGCCGAAGTTTACGCGACTTCTGCGGAAATAGCCATGTTTGCGGGGCCTTTCGCCGAATACGAAAAGAACAAAACCCACGTGCTACGTGTATTGAACAACCATCGCAGAGCGATCTACGGAGCCCGGCCTGAAGAATACGAAGGCTTGGAGATAAAACCTCATCTTCCTCCGCTGGATTTGGCGCCGTCATATCTGCTCGAGGCCGCGAGGTCCGCATGGGACAGGGCCGTCGCGCTCTGCGAAAAATACGGTGTGAGGAATGCGCAGGCCACCTTGATTGCTCCGACTGGGACGATCGGGCTTTTGATGGATTGCGACACGCTTGGAATCGAGCCTGATTTTTCGTTGGTCAAGATGAAGAAACTCGTCGGCGGAGGCTACTTCAAGCTGGTCAACAGGTCGCTTGAACCAGCTCTCCGCAAGCTCGGCTACAGCGAAAAACAAATCCGCGACATCATCGAATATGTGATCGGGACCAACACCCTCCGCGGAACACAGCCCGTCAACTACCATTCGCTTAAGGCACGTGGTCTGAAGGATGATGAGCTCCAGAAGATCGAAACCTTGCTTGTTTCGGCTTCGAGGCTGAGCGATGTGTTGAACCCGCATGTTTTGGGCGAGGAGACGATGAGAAGGCTGGGGATACCGGCCAAGGCCTACAAAGACCCGGGCTTCTCTTTGTTGAAGCATCTTGGGTTCAGCGACAGGGACATCGAGATTTCGGATGATGTAATTTGCGGTTCGATGACGGTTGAAGGCGCTCCGTATCTGAGGCCCGAGCACGTGGCCGTCTTCGACTGTGCTGTGCCTTCGGGCAGGAAAGGGAAGCGGTTCGTCCATTACAGGGCCCACCTCCTGATGATGGCCGCTGTCCAGCCTTTTCTCAGCGGCGCCATAAGCAAGACCGTCAACATGCCCAACGAAGCGACGGTAGAGGATGTTGCATCGGTTTACATGGACGCGTGGAAGCTGGGCCTCAAATGCATAGCCATCTACAGGGACGGAAGCAAACTTTCACAGCCCCTAAGCACGGTGACGAAAAAGAAGGAAGAGCAGCCGGGTAAGCCGGTGAGACGGAGGCTGCCGGCTGAAAGACAAGCGATAACCCACAAATTCAGAGTCGGTGAACAAGAGGGATACATCACCGTCGGCCTCTACGAAGACGGCAGCCCCGGAGAAGTTTTTATCAAGATGGCGAAAGAAGGAAGCACTCTCGCGGGCCTCATGGATGCCTTCTCCATCGTAACTTCAATCGCCCTCCAGTACGGGGTTCCGCTACGGGTTCTGGTGGAGAAATTCATTCACACAAGGTTCGAGCCGTCGGGCTTCACAGACAACCCGCAGATAAGGTTCGCAAAATCAGTCGTCGACTATGTGTTCCAGTGGTTGGCGTTAAAATTTTTGCCGGAGAAGGAGCTGGAGGAACTTGGGCTGACTTCGACCGACCAGACATTCGCGAAGATGATTCCCGAAACCCATGTTCTGGTTTCCGCGGCTCCGGCCCCAGACGCGCCTCCTTGTCGTGAATGCGGAAGCATCATGGCGAGAAGCGGGACATGCTACGTCTGCGTCAACTGCGGCGCGACCACCGGCTGCTCCTGATTACCTTAAAAAGCAGGTGTTCAAAAACGAAGCCGAGGACCTATGGTCGATTTCACGCCGACCCTCAACACGCTCATCGTCATAACCCTCGTTTCACCGCTTTTCTCCCTGATAAGCCGGAGAACCCGTAAAGGCATCGTAGTAGACGTCTTCTCAGCTGTGGCTTTCGCAGCCGCGACCGTGGTGGCCCTTCAGCAAGCCCTCGAAGTTTTCAGCGGAAAAACATTCGTAGTTTCCTACGGGCCCTACGCTTCGGTCATTCTGGTCGATAAACTCGCGATCTTCCTTGCGGTGGTTTTTGTTTTTGTAGGGTTGCTGTCATCGTTGTTTTCCATCGGATATCTCGAAGAAAGGAAGCCCGAATTCTATCCGCTGTTGTTCGCTTTGATAACGGGCATGGTCGGAGTCGTTTTCTCCGGAGACCTCTTCACCTTTTTCGTTTTCTGGGAGCTGATGTCCGTCTCATCCTATTTGCTAGTTGCTTTCCGCTACAAATCGTGGGAGGCGGTCGAGGCCTCTCTCAAATACCTCATCATGAGCGCCGCAGGCGCCGCGGCCATCCTCTTCGGCATGTCCCTGGTCTACGGGCTGGCGGGCAACCTTGAATTTGCAAAACTCGGCACAATCTTGGCCAACGCAGCCGTCGCGGGCGAGCCATGGGCCTACCTCGCGATAGCTTTCCTCGTCACGGGCTTCGGCGTCAACGCCGCCATGGCACCTTTCCATTCATGGCTTCCCGACGCACACCCAGCCGCCCCCAGCCCCATTAGCGCGATGCTTTCCGGCGTGGTCATCAAAACTGGGGTCTACGCGATGATCAGGATACTTTTAGGCGTTTTTCCACCGTCCTTCTACGACTGGCAGCTGAGCCTCGCCCTTTTCGCCGTCATAACCATGACGATTGGAAACTTCCTCGCCCTTTTGCAGGAAGACATTAAACGCCTTCTGGCCTTCAGCTCCATCGCTCACATCGGCTACATCGTCTTCGGTCTCAGTATCGCGACGCTTACGGGGGTGGCGGGCGGAATATTCCACGTCCTCAACCACGCCCTGATGAAGGCCCTGCTTTTCCTCGGCGCCGGAGCTTTCATACACGCGGCCGAAACGAGAAACATCGACCAGCTCGCCGGAATTGGGAAGAAACTACCTTTCGCGGCCACTTGTTTCGGAATCGGGGCCTTCTCTCTCGCAGGAATTCCAGGCCTCAACGTTTTCTGGAGCGAATTCACCATCGTAACCGCGGCATTCGCCTCAGGAGGAATCTACCCGCTTCTGGCCGCGGTCATGGTCTTCAACATCCTACTCAGCGTCGCATACTACGTCCGCCTCGTCCAATCCATATTCTTGAAGGAGCCTTCTCCCGAACTTCACATCGTCAAACCCGTCACCTGGAGCATGAGCGTCCCCCTCATCGTCCTCGCCGCGTCGGCAATCATCATCGGCGTTTATCCATCCCCCTTCCTTGAAACAGCGTTGGCGATATCAGCGGCTTTCATAAAGTAGATTTAAGAACAGCCGGGCATATCATCATCGTGGTGACAAAAACCAAAACATCGCCAACTCAGAAACCCGAAGTCCTGCAGAAAATCACGAAATTCGCCGAAACCGTAGTCAAATCTATCGAAAAAGGTGTTTTCCCCGAAGTTGCGATTCCCGCCCGCACCACGTCAAACATAGAGTACAACCCGTCCATACGCCAGTATGTCCTCGGCGACAAGAAAATCCTCAGGACAGCGCGTAACATCAAACATCTAAGGCCTTTGGCCCAGCTCTGCTGGATGGCGATGTTCGCCGCCCAGCTCATCAAAACAAGAAAAACAAGCACCCTTAGGGATGCTTTCTACAACGCGTTGGGATACGACGTCGACTTTGAAGACCAGCAGGAGAGCGACGAAGCCGTAACGGAGCTTGAAACCCTACTGGGAACAGTGCGCGAAGACTTTAACATCTACCCGGAGGAAAGGTCGAGCGTCTTCGGGCCTCTGGTCATCGAATACAACGTCCCCGGATACGAAGGCCGTCGGCTCGACCTAACGACCATTCCCGACGGAGCCATGATAGGGCCCGCCATGACCACCGCAAAATTCGTCAAATCATCTGCAAAACAGGTTTTCGTCGTGGAGAAAGGCGCCATATACCAGAGGTTTCTAGAGGAAAATGTCCCTTCTAAATACAAGGCCATCGTGGTTCACACGGCTGGCCAAGCGCCGCGCGCGACACGCAAATTCGTCAGAAGGCTCAACACCGAGCTGGGCCTACCCGTCTACGTTTTCACAGACGCTGATCCATGGGGTATGCACATAGCCAGCGTGATAGTTTTCGGGTCGGCTCTATCCGCTCACGTTAGGGAGCTGAATGTGCCGGACGCGGTCTGGGCTGGGCTTTGGGCAAGCGATATAACGGAGTATAAGCTGCCGGCGATGAAGTTCAACGAAGAGGACGTCCGCCGCGTCGCGGAACTCGAAAAAGACCCACGATACGTTACAGACCCATGGAAACGCGAAATCAACAACTTCAAAAAACTTCAGAAAAAAGCAGAACTCGAAGCGCTCAGCCGCTACGGCCTCGAATATATCGTAACCGACTACCTTCCGGAGAAACTTGCCGAATTGACCAAACGATAGCGGGGCGGAGGAGTCGGTGAAGTTTGTCGAAGGCCACGCCGCGATGGTCATTGAAAAGCCAGTGAGGACGCTGGTGGTGGCAGACCTTCATCTTGGCTTTGAAGAAGAGTACAGGAGTAAAGGAGTTAGAATTCCGTTGCAGAGTCCAAAAATTGTCCAAGAACTGCAAAACATCGCCGCTGAACAAGCCGCCGAAAGATTATTGGTCGTCGGAGACCTCAAGCACAACGTCCGCGGGCCCTCGCGGCTTGAATACGAACTTCTTCCGAAGTTGTTGAAGCCGTTGAAAAAAGTTGTCGACGAAATTGTCGTTGTACCGGGAAACCACGACGGAAAAGTGGCGCAGCTACTCGCTGGGTTAGCCAGCTTCACGCCGGCGAAGGGGCTTGTCGTCGAAGAGGAAAAGACCGGCTTCACGCACGGTCACGTCCGGCCCGACAGAAAGGTGCTGTTGATGGACTTTATCGTAACGGGTCATCTCCATCCAGTACTGAAGGTGGGGAGCGGAATATCTTCGGCGAGAATCGGAATCTGGCTGAAAATTCGTGGAAACAGAAGGAGAGCCGCCGAGATGCTCTATGGTAAGGATGTTGAAATTTTTTCGGGGGAAACGACCATGATCATCATGCCGAGTTTCAACAAAATGATGCAGGGAAGGTCTGTTACCGAAATAAGTGAATCAGGCCTCGTCCGCGGGCCTCTCCTCAAAACCAAAGCTTTCGATTTGATGACGGCGGAGGTGATAGGCCTTGACGGAGTCTATATCGGAACCCTGCGGGAATTGAGGGAGGTTTTGGGATGAACGACGAGTTGTCGCGGCTTGAAAGAGAACATCCCGAGCTTTTTGCCGAGGCCTATGGAACAGTCAAGGAAGGCCGCGTAAAAAAGTATGTTTTCAGGCCCGGCGGCCGTGTCAGGTGGGTGGTTGTGGGGAAGACGCGGGACTACCTCGTGGTGCCAGCGGCGGGTTTCTGCACATGTGAAGATTTCTTCTTCCGTGTCATGAGTAACGAAAAACCGATGTGCTACCATCTTTTGGCAGTTAGATTAGCTGAAATCACGGAAATGTACACGGTCATCGAGGAATCGATGGCTTGGCACGACCGGTTGATGGAAGAATGGATTTTCCAAAGTAAAGTTTAGGTCTTCTGTCTCAGGTAATCGTCCCGGCCGGTCAGCCAGTCTTCACGAGGCGGCGCGAAGATGTCGAAAGTTATGGTGTCCTCAATTGCTTCGGCGGCGTGGCCGACGTTCGAAGGAATGACAACTATCTCCCCTTTCTGCGCGACGAATTCTAAGCCTGTTTCGAAGACAAATTTGATAGAACCTTCCAAAACCACAGTGAACTGTTCATGCACATGTTTATGCATCGCAACCTTACCACCCTTGGAAATGGAAAGCTGAGCAACCATTAGCTTCTCGCCAGTTACAATTCTCCGACGGAAATCATCCCTCACAATCTCCCAAGGCATGTTTTCCAGACGAACCTTTACGACATCAACCATGCATGCTCTTCGGAAATGTGGGTTTAAAAATCTTTTAGATACCAGTCTAAAAATGGAGATAGATGTCAGATTGTCCGAAAAAGCCAAGCTTTATCTTGAGTATAGGACACGGGGGGGATTAAGCTACATTAAATATTCTTCTATGGAGAAACTCGCCGAGGTTTCTGGAATAATTTTCGATTGCGACGGCGTCCTCATCGACGAAAAAACCTCGTACGACAAAGTTATCAAGGAAGTGACGTCGTCTCTTGTGGAAATTCTGACCGGCTTCAAATTCGACCAAGAATGGATACCGGTTGAAACCATCTACAGAATCAGGGACGTGGGGAGCTTCAACAACGACGCCAACACCATCCGCCTACTAGTCGACTGGGTTGTTTCGAAAATAGCTTCGGAGGTGGGTCAAGAAATCGGCGACCGCCTCGAAAAACTTTCGGAAAAGAGTTTAAAGGAGTTGTTGGCTTATTCCGCTGTTTCGAAACCGTTGTCGGAGAAGAAAATAAAGGATTGGATGACGGAGCTGGGCCAGAAGTTGTCGGGTTTTGAGGGTTCAGCGGCTTCCCTGGACGCTATAGAGGAAAAGCTTTCGCTTGACTTCAGGTTGATTGAATCGGTAAAGAACGCAGTTAAACCCGGTCTGGCATACGGCGTCAGCCTTTTGACCACGGCTTTTGAAGATTCTTTCTACGGCGCTCATGAAGTTGTTCACCGTCGGAAGGACGGGCCTTTCTTCGGTTTCGAGGGCCGTTTGAAGGATGAGAAGGTCATAGTTACATCCGATACGTTGGAAATTCTTGTCGGCCGTGGACTTCGGTTGGGCATGTGTACTGGACGAGGTTCGTGGGAGACTTGGAAAACCCTCGGGGATTTGGAGAAATTTTTCGACAAACAGTCGTGCGTTTTCATCAGCGACTACATCGAAGCAGACCCGGAAAACGCCGGCAGTTATGAGAAGCCGAACCCGTGGTCTTTGATACAGGCTGCAAAGAGTATGGAGACGTCTGGAATGAAGCTCTACGTCGGCAACTCAACCGAAGATTTTTTGATGTATCTGAAAGCGGTGGAGCAGGTTGACGGACTTTTGTTCGCCGGTGTCACAGATTCTGACTACCGGAGGTTGGACTATATGCTGGAGAACGAAGTTGATTTGGTGATTCCGAGCGTCAACGTCCTTCCGAAAATTTTCCAGCTCATCGAAGAGATTTAGGGAATCAACTGTTGGACGCCGAAATAGTCGCCGAGAATGTTGCCGATGGTGTACGTTACGATGATGACTGCGGTGAGGAGGGTGATGTTGATGACGAACTCTTTTTTGAAGCTTCTGTTCTGGACAACGGAGACGAAGAACGAGAAAATTGCGACGAGGACGGCTGATATCGTGATGGATGCCGCGAAAGCCATCGATACTTGGGGGACGATGAAGTAGGGAGATGCTATGAATAAAACTGTTACAAAGTAGATGATGCCGGTTAACAAGCCAGGTAGAAGGCTTTTTTCGGTCGGCGTCTGCCTCGCTTGGAGGTATGCGGCCGCCCCCATCGAGATCGCCGCAGCTATTCCTACGATAAGCCCGGCAAGCCCGGCGACAAGGGCGGAGCTCGTGACCCCTAAGAACCCTGCTTGAACACCTGTTACCTCGATGATGGCGTCGGCCAGCCCGAGCATCAGAAAACCAACGTATTTGACGATTGCTTCGTCGATGTGTGAAACCAGAGTTGTTTCGATTTATGCCTCCTGCCGGATGATTTACTCTATTTAATTACGTTCGGGGTTTCCTGGGCCGAGCGCTTCCGCGATTTGAATGTATTTCTGCATGGTTGTTTTTTCATGCTTTTCCAGCATCTTAACTACGAAGGTGACGCCCAGAAAAACGCGGAGGAAGGCGAGTAGGCGTATGTAGGTGTTTGAGACTTTAGGACGATGGTTTGGGGCGTATTTTTGCCAGAATTCGGAATGTGTTTTCTCGATGTCGGCGAGCTTTTGAAGCAGCTTCTTTCTGTTTCCGTTTTTTTCCATGCCGGCGAGCATGCTGTAAACCTTATGGTCTTTGTATTCGTTGTCGATGAACTCCGTGTAGTCGAAGGCCACGGATTTGCTCGAGTTGTTGGACTATTTAGCCTATTTGACGGACTCCATGCGGTGATGGGTTAGTTTCGATGGTTTCGAGGATTTTCGCACCCGTTTTCTCAAGCCGGTGAATTACTTCGGCCAACGCTTCATCGACTTTTCTTCTTCCGAATTCTCCAGCGTTTTCCCTGCGGTCGAAAAGAAGCAACCTCGAAGGCCCCGCCCCACTTATGACCTCAGCCACGCCAAACCGCCGGAACAACAGACGCTTCTCCTCCAATAGAGATTCGCGCGTAACCCCCTTGCCATAGACGCCCGCGTCGGCCCTCAAACATTCCACCAACGGGTCGATGACGACCGAACGGAGAAGAAGCCGAACATCGCCTTTACATACAGCGGCCGCGGCCGCGCCGACTCTGGATGCTACTTGGACGTGGGCAGACATGTCAACCATCGGCGGTAAAGCCTTCCGCGCCGATGCAGTCGATTCTTTGACGATGTCGGGGACAACGACAATCAGCCCGAGGTCGGGAGGCGGTGAGACGGAAATGATTTTCGATCCCAGTTCATCCCGCAGACAGATGACGAACCCGCCGAAGATGGACGCCGAAACGTTATCCAAATGTCCGCCCGGCTCCGCCGCGGCTGCCGCGACCACCAATTCATCAGCCGAAAAGCCCAAGCCCAGAAGCCTGTTCAACGCAAACACGGCGGCAGCGGCCTCTGCCCCGCTCGCTCCCAACCCTTTACGCGGTGGAATCGATGCTTCGACCGTTAAACGAACCTCTTTCTTGATGTTTCTGGTTTTGAGAAGATGTGAAGCCGCTTTCGCGGCAGAGTTGAGCAAAGGGTCTTCGGGAACTTCGTTCCTATATCGTCCCACAACTTCAACGGCGACTCCTTCCCCTTCTTTGACCACGACCTCGAGTTTTAGAGTTGGTTTTTCGAGAGCTATCGCGAAAACGTCGTATCCCGGTCCTACGTTCGCCGAGCTGGCGGGGGCGACGAAGACGCCTTCCGACACAATATTCACCGCAGACGCGCGAAGGCCTTTTTCTTCACTTCTTCGACGAATTCATCGCAGGAAGCATGGCCTCCCAAGTCTGCGGTCAAAACCTTCCCATCCCGTAGCACGTCGAAGACGCTTTGCTCTAATAGTTGCGCAGCTTTTCCGAGCCTAGAATCGTTTTTCTTGGCTCCGAGCCATTCCAGCATCATCTTGGCCGCCATCAACATTCCGGTGGGGTTCGCGTTTTCAGGCTTTAGGGTTGGTGCGGAGCCGTGAACAGGCTCAAACAACCCAAACGATTCGCCGACGTTAGCCGAGCCCGCGACGCCGATCGTTCCCACGATACCAGCCGCCAAATCACTCAAAATGTCTCCGAACATGTTGGGCGTCAGCACCACGTCGAAAATCTGTGGGTTCAAAACCATTTGGTAGGCGGCGTTGTCGACATACATTTCATCCACCGCCACGTCTGAAAACTTTTTTCCGACCTCAAAGCAGACGTTTCTAAACAGTCTGTAGGCGATCACCACGTTGGCCTTGTGAACGACCGTCAGCTTTTTACGCCGCAGAGCGGCCATCTCGAACCCGGTTTTGGCTATTCTTTCCGAAGCTTTCCGCGTAATCACCAGCAGAGCCACGGCATGGTCTTCTCCGACGTCTTCGACGGATTTATACAGGTCTTCGGTGTTTTCCCTCACTATTACAAAATCGACACCGCTCCATTTGCTCGGCACTCCTGGCAGGTTTTTGAAAGGCCTTATGTTGGCGTAAAGCTCCAACTTCTGCCGCAGGTAGACGATTACGTCGCGCGCTGTTTCACCGACGGGGCCTTTCAGGCATACATCGCTTCCGGTTATTATCTTGACGGAATCGGCTGGCAACGCTGTCCCATATTTCTGCTGCACCGAGTCGCCGGCCGGTGCTTCGCGGAAATCAAAGCTAAACCCCAAGTTTTCACCCATCCAATCCAGTAGGCTGACTGTCCTGTCAACGATGTAGGGCCCTATTCCATCGCCTTTGATGACGCTGACGCGGTACACGGCTTTCAAAGCGGCGAGGCCTTAATAAAAGCATGAAACGTGAAAGTTTTTCAACTCCGGAGCTCATCATATTGTTGGAAATGGCCGGTTTCGCTTCGCTGCAGGTGTGGCAGACCCCGGGAATCAAGGGCAAGCTCGACTGGTATTACGCGGTTTCAAACAACAGAATGCCCGCAAAATACCTGCTTTGCAGACGCGTTGCCGTCGAAAACATCGGCCCAAACATCACCGAAGAAGAGCTTTGGAAAATTCACGAGGAGGCTGCCGACGAGTTTGCTAAACTGCGACGCGAAATACTGGACGGTGACATCTCCTTCAAAGAACTGGAAGCACAGAAACCGAATTTCCTCGACGTTAAAGTGGCTTTGGTGAAGCGGATGCTCCGTCGCTGCAACTTCTGCCGCTGGAACTGCCGCGTTGACCGTGCTGCGGGGAGAAAGCACGGAACATGCCAGCTCGAATCAGAATCGCGTGTTTCAAGTTATTTTCATCACATGGGTGAGGAGCTGCCCATCCGAGGGACACGCGGCTCTGGGACGATTTTCTTCACCTCATGCAACATGCGTTGCGTGTTTTGCCAGAATGCTGACATTTCGCATGACAAGGGAAGCGGTGTGGTGTTTACTCCTCAAGCTCTTGCGTGGGCGATGTGGCAGCTTCGGATGGAAGGTTGTCACAACATCAACTTAGTCGGCGGCGAACCCACAATCCACCTCCACACAATAGTTGAGGCGATAAGCATGCTAAAGTTTTTCCGAGAGGTGGTGCCGGAGGCCCTTGACGTGAAAGCCGACGCCTACTATCCGTATCCGCTTGACCCGCGGAACGCCTACTACGAAGGCGAGTTCAACACGCCGATTCTCTGGAACTCCAACATGTACATGAGCGGCGAAACGATGAAAATCCTCAAAGAGCTCGTCGACATCTGGCTGCCGGATTTCAAATTCGGCAACAATAGATGCGCCGTCCATCTGTCGCGGACGCCTTGGTATTTCGAAACCGTCGCGGAAAACCACAAAACAATCTACGACTGGGGTGAGGATATCGTGATACGTCATCTCGTGATGCCCGGCCACGTCGAATGCTGCACAAAACCCGTCCTCGAATGGATTGCCGAAAACATGCCCGACACACCCGTCAACATCATGGACCAATATCATCCCGACTGCTACTGCAACCCCGCCGACCCCCGATACGACAAACGATACAGCGACATGGCCCGCCACCCCACCCGCGAAGAAATCATAGAATCCTACCGCATCGCCAAAAAACTCGGCATCAACTTCGAAGAAATAACATTCGAAAAATCACTCCGCGGAATAAGAATTTAAACGCCCAGGCCGGGATTTGAACCCGGGTCCGCCGGGCGACAGCCGGCGATGCTAACCTGGCTATACCACCTGGGCCCTGGTAGGAAAAAAGATTGGTTGCTTTATTAAATTTTTCATCGTTCTTTATCTTTTCCGAAGCCTTGGGTTGACGACTGGTTCCATGCCGAGAGCGATTAAAACGAAGACGACCGCGACAGCGACTATGGATATTCCGGGAGGGAGTATCCACCACCAGTACCCGAGGTAGACCGCGTTGTTCCTGAAGCCGAGCTCAAGGAGTTGGCCCCAGGTGGGCAGGGATGGGTCACCGAGTCCGAGAAAGCTCAAAGCCGCTTCTAGAAGTATGAAGTTGGGGACGAAAAATATCATCTGCGCCACGATGAAGGGGGCTACCTGCGGAAAGACGTGGAGAAAAACTATACGGTAGGTCGAGCTGCCGAGGACGCGGGCGGCCTCTACAAACTGTGATTCACGCACTTGAAGCACCACCGACCTTACCACGATCGTCAAACCCGGCCATCCGAAAAGAACGAGTACCAACACGATGTTGGCCAGCGACGGCCCGATGACGAAAATGAGAAAAATGGTGAGCGGGAGGAGGGGAACATTGTTTACTATGTCAGCGGCCCTTTGGATAATCTCATCAATTCTCCCGCCGAGGTATCCCCCTATGGTACCGAGCACCGCTCCCACAGCGGTGACGAAAATCGAGGTAACGACGCCAACAAACAGGGAAGTGGGGAAGCCGAGCAAAAGCCCAACTGCAAGGTCTCTTCCTATAGTATCGGTTCCCATCAACCCATGGACTGTTCCGCCGAGAACGACGGTTATTTTTGAGAATGAATCTCTTTCATCAAAAACTCGCATGGTTATCTGGAATTCGTACGTTCCCTTCATGACTGTGAAGTTCTTGTCAGGCCTCATTTGTCCAAAGATGTATCTCTGTATGCCTGTCGCTGCAACCTCAGACGGAGAAATAGACAAGCCATATCTTTCGAAAAGAAATCCTGAAACCGCTCGAACGGCCTGCGTCTCAGACTCAAGTTTAACCCGAAACGGCGATGTTTCAAACCTCACGTAAGGTGGTTGTTCCCCGGGCCTCGGAGAAGGCGGTATGAACGTGTAGAGGTCAATTTTGACACCGTCAGGCCTTACGAGAGCCACGTTGATGATGGGTGGTGCTCTGTTGTACTTGAGTTGCTCGATTCTCAACAGCACGAAGGTGGGCAGGTCGTCTGCCAGATAGTTGTACCGAAGGGACCAGCTGTAGATTCTGTCAGTTCCCATGGTTTCGACGCGCGGCCGGTCCGTGCTCAAGAAAACCGTCTCCAACGGGGTTTTGCTTGCGAAGTAGGAGGTCCAAGCCGGTGGAACGCTTTTCGGATATTCTTCCCAAGCCGCCGGGTTGTTCCAGATGAGGCGAGAATATTCCGGAGAATAGGTAAAGACAACATAAACAGATATAATTATGAAGATAGCTAATAGGGTGACGCCGACCTTTGATTTTCCGAAACTCCAGAAAAATTTGAAAGAATCCCTGGGAGTCATCGCCAACTATATCCTCACCCTCGGGTCCAAAACAACGTACAAAGCCTCGAGCGCAAACCTCGCAGCAACATAAACCAAGGTGAAGATGTAGGTGAGCCCGAGAATCAAAGCTTCGTCAGAGGTCGTGATGGCTTGGTAGAACAGCGTTCCGAGACCGGGCCAGCTGAAAACAGCCTCGGTCAGTATCGCTCCACCCAACGAGCCGGCCAAAGCAAGGATGATGTTGGTTAGTAATGGTGGTGCCGCAACCCGCATTACGTATCTTCTACGGACGATTTTCTCGGGAAGGCCTCTCGCCTTTGCAGCCAAAACAAAATCTTCCTGCGAAACATTGAGCACAAGAGTTCTCGTGACGTAAATGCTGACCCCGACGTTTGCCATCACAAGAACTATAATCGGTAAGGCGGCATGCCACAGCAGGTCCAAAAAGCGGCCAAATTCATCGGGGGGCGGGGGAGAACTGTACATACCTCCAAAGGGGAAGATTCTGACGTAGAAAGCGAAAACAAGGATAAACAAAATTCCAGTCCACCACGTGGGGAGAGCGTATGAAATCGCAGAAAAATATGAGACCGCTTGGTCGAACTTTGTCCCGATTTTCATCGCGAGCCGAGGCCCAATCAACACCCCGAGGACGGAGTTTATTGCTATGGCCGTTGTTACGAGCAGGACCGTGTTGGGGATTCTTTCAGCTATGATGTCGGCCACCTTCTTGCTTCCCGCGAAGCTCTGGATGTTCTTCGCATTCCCTAAATCTAAGAAAATAATTCTGACCACCATGTCTCCGAGACGGAGGTACCACGGACGGTCAAGACCGTATGACCGAATCAACTGTTCTTCATATTCTTTCACCGCCCTGTTTAAGGCGTCGGGGTCGGTTATGGTTCTCGAGACTGATTGCCGAAATCCTCGTACTTCTTCGTTGACGATGGACATCAAAATTTTGTCTGAAACCCCCGTAACTCCCAAGATAGCAGAAGTGAGAAGGAGAACTGCCACCAACACCAACCCGAGAGTAATCGCCTTGAAGGCTAAAGTCCGGCCTAAACCCATGTCCGAATATCTTCATCGCCTAATAACTTAATAAATTTTATAACATCCATGCATGCCGCAAGTGAAGCTGTATCGAAAGCCAACCTAAACTCTTTTTCGGGGAAAAGA
>JANWZT010000129.1 GCA_025054515.1 Candidatus Caldarchaeum sp. | reverse complement strand
ACGTATCCGGCTTGGTCGAGGAGGAGAGCTTCGTCATACCCCATTTGACGTGCTTCCGTCGATGCCAGCACGGAGTTGAGGTAGTTCGCCGATGCCTTGGCTCGGGGGGGCATGGACGAGTCCGGCAGTCGCCGCCACGACGAGACGCATACCCGTAGGCCTTGTTTGGAGAAGAATTTTTCAAGGGGGAAAACGATTACGGCGGCGTGGATCGGCAATTCTTGGGCGTTGAGGGACAACATGTTTTCGCCAGCATATATGATCGGCCTTATGTAGACATTTGTCCTGTAGCCGTTTTGGCGGATGGTCTGTATAATTGCTTCGCGCATTTGTTCGACCGAGTAGGGGTTTTTGAGCATGACGATTTTGGCCGAGTCGGCGAGCCTCCGCAGATGTTCGACGACCCTGAAAACGTAGATTTCGTTGTCATGGAAGTAGCCGCGGATTCCTTCGAATACAGCTGTGCCATAATGTAAAGCGTTGACCGATACATGGACTTTTGCATCCTCCCATGGAACCAATTCTCCATCCATCCAGACCGCTTTCAAACCCGTCCACAACCAGACCAGCTGGTTTTTAACGATTTAGCGTCAAACAGCCATTAGTACATGTTCGAGAAAATGACTTTCCGGTAAAGCCCCTTCAAAAAGATTTTGTCGTTGATGACGATCTTCGGAACTGCCATGACATCGTATTTGTTGGCGAGATGTGGGAACTCTATGGCCTCAATCATGTCCGCCGTTATCAACTCGTTCTCGATAGCCATTTGATGGGCTGTCCTAACGGCCCGCGGGCAGTAGGGACATGTAGGGGTGACGAAAACTTGGATGTGCACCGGTTTGTCAATCTGCTTAACACGTTCTTTCACAGAGGGCGAAAGCCTGGATATTCCCCGGCTGACGTCGATGAGGTCGTCGAGCAGGGCGGCGAACTCGTATCCGGCTGGAAGGCCAAAATAACGAACTTTATACTCTTTCGCGCCATGCAGCAGTAGCGCAGGAATTTTATCAACCTTCCACCTATCGGCGGCTTCTCGATCTTTTTCAAAATCGTATGTTTCGAGCTTGAGCTTGCCGTCGCCAAGCTCCGAAAGCTCTTCAGCAAGCGTCCTCAAATCGGCGCAGTACTGGCATTCAAATTCCTGCGTGAAAACCTTCATCACGACCGGGTTTTCAAGATTCCCCTGCAACCGGTTTTTCACGGCTTTCCTATCTCTTTCGCTGAGAAGCGGCACAGTCTGCACATTTCTTCAGGACGATAAAAAGCTTAACGGTTTTTCGGCATGCTTTTCACGAAGGCGTCTACCCCGTCGTTGAGGCTGATTCCCAGTTCTTCGAACGTATCCTTCAAGGCAGCCAGCGTCGGGACTATGTATCGGCTGCTTGCGGTGACGCACATGTGTCCGATTCGGATGATTTTCCCGTGAAGCTTGGCCAGTCCGCCGCCCACCATTATACGGTGTTTGCGAAGCATGATCTGGTTGACCCTGCCACCGTCCTTCCAGATGGAAGAGGGCAGACTCACGGCTGTTACGACCGGCGAGGCATCTTTTTCGGATGGAAGCGTCTCCAACCCCATAACCCGAACCGCCCTCCGGAAGGCTGCTCCGACGGTTTGATGCCTGCGGTACCGGTTTTCAAGCCCCTCTTCGAGCAACGCTTCAGCAGCGGCTTTGAAGCACAGGACTGCGTGAGGGCTTATGGTTGTGGGGTAGGGATGACCGATGGGGCCCCATTCGTCGATGTAATGTCGCCACACGCCGAGGTTGGTGAAGAAAGACCGCGGCTTTGTTTTTCTTCTCCGAAACGCATCCCAAGCTCTTTCACTCACTGCCACCGGAACCGTTCCCGGAATGCTGCCTAAACACTTGTTCGCATATCCAACGCAGTAGTCCAACCCCCAAGCATCAAACTCCATCTCGACACCACCGTACGAAGAAATCGCGTCAACGATGAATAATGCATCGTGTTCTCGAAGGACTTTGGCGTATTCGGGGATTGGGTTCAACACTCCCGTTGACGTTTCGTTCTGAACCGCCAAAACGGCCTTGGTGTCTGGGTTTTTCCGGAGAACATCTTCGAGGGTTGACGAATCGACAGCTGTACCGAGCTCGGCTTCAACCCTTATCGTATGAGCGCCCACGCTGTCCGCTATTTCCGCCAGTCTTTGGCTGAAAAAGCCGTTGACCAACGCGACGACCTTCTCGTTTGGCTCCACCAAGCTGATTACTCCCGTTTCGAGCGCCACCGTTCCCGGCGTCGGCATCATGAAAACTTCCGCCTTCGTCTTGAAAACCGCCGCCGCCAGCTTCAAGGACTCGTTGTAAATCGGCAACCATTCGGGACCGTAGTGAGCCATGATGGGTGTGGAAAGAACTTTCTGAACGGCTGGATGAAGCTCCGTCGGTCCGGGAATCATTAAAATCGTTCTTTCTCCAAAATAATCTCCACTCATTCCCATTTTAGATTCTTTAGCTCGGTTAAAAACATGAAGATTACTCGTTAAACCGTATGTTCAACAAATCGGACAACACATGGTTCCGTACTTCGACCAGTATTTTCCTATCTCCCGCTACCTTTGACGCGATTTTTTTCACCGCCTCCACGTAGGTTATCACGTTTGACGAATACGGGTCTTTGGCGAAATAGACGATGTAAACATTTCCTCCGGGTTGCACCTTTATGTCGATATCGGCGTCGAGAAATATCACGGGAACGTTGGTTAAAGGGTCTTTTATTTTCGCCAGCTCTTGCCTGATTTTTTCGGCGAGCTCCGTCATCGGACACGTTTCGTTTTGCTTGAAATTAAGGTTATTACGGAGCGCCTTAACTTGGATACGTGGCCGACGAGCTGGAAAAAGTTTTCGAGGAGCTACGGGCTGCAGACAAGAAGGTCGACGAAATTGAGCAGACTGCTTTGGCGATGAAGAGAGTTTTGGTGGAAACTGCGGCTCGCGAGGCGGAGAAAAAGCGCCAGATAATCCTCGAAGAGGCGAGAGCGTGGATGAGTAGGATGTATGCCGAGGAAGTGGCGAACGCCGAAGAGCAGGCCAAAAAGCTGATAGCGGAGGGCGTTCTGGCTGTGGAAAAAGTCCGGCGACGCGCCGAAACGGTTAGGTCTCGAGCCATGGAACTCGTCGAAGAAGCTTTGCTCGGCCGCCGTCGCCTGAGGGATTGAGGAATTGGTCTCTCTCAGAGGCGACCCCGTATACGCAGTAGCCAAGGCCTACGGATTAAGATCGTTTCTTCTCACGCCGGCAGCATTGGAAGAACTTTCTTACGCAAAAAACCTCAACGACTTCGTGGAAATTCTCCGTCCCACCCATTACGGAGTGTTCCTTTCACAGCTACATAAGCCATACAGCTCCGCCGAAGTAGAAAAAGCTCTTTGGAAAGGCCTTGTCGAACACCATTTCAAACTTATCGAAAC